>CALVAF010000144.1 GCA_944325475.1 uncultured Helicobacter sp. | reverse complement strand
ACAAATCCAAATCCTCTTTTGTAACCTCGCCCATTATGCGTATGGCTAGTCCGGGTCCGGGGAATGGGTGTCGCATAAGCATAGATTCTGGCATTCCTAGCTCCCTGCCTAATGCCCTCACTTCGTCTTTAAAAAGCTCCCTTAATGGCTCAATCAGCTTAAATTTCATCCATTCGGGCAGTCCGCCAACATTGTGATGAGATTTTATCGTTTTAGAGGGTCCTTTCACGCTCACAGATTCTATCACATCAGGATAAAGTGTGCCTTGCGCTAGGAATTTTATTTCGCCATTTGTGTTATGCTTTTTTGCCTCTCGCTCAAAAACCTTGATAAAGGTCTCGCCGATAATCTTGCGTTTTTGCTCTGGGTCGCTCACGCCCTTAAGTAACCCCAAAAATTCCTTGCTGGCATCAATGGTTATCAAAGGCACTTTGAGATTCTCTTTAAACATCTGCTCGACTGCTTCTCGCTCGCCTTTGCGTAAAAGCCCCGTATCCACAAAAATTGGGATAAGATTCTCCCCAATCGCCCTATATAAAAGCGTGGCTACAACACTAGAATCCACCCCACCGCTAACAGCACATAGCACTTTGCTTGGCGTTTTAGATTCTAAATTTTCAGAATCTGGCTGCTCATACATCGTCTTTGAAGCCTGTCTAAAAGTTTTATGTTTCAATGTTGTCTCCTAAATTGTAAATTTAAACTCTGAGATTTTTCTACTACACATAATACATTTAATAGATTTATTAAAATTGTATTGTATCGTTAATATTATTTTTCTCAAAATATTCCTTAAGATATTCTCTTGCCTGTGTAAAATCGAAGTTTCTAAAATTCCTATTGTTTTGTTGCAATTTAGCAATAATACTTTGTATCGTAGTATTCCATTTATTCAGTATTGTATTGAGTGATTTGAAATGACTTGGTGGTGGTTCCTTGTCTGGATTTTCATAAAGCTTATTTTGAATATCGTGCAAAATATCGATATTTTGCAATGATAATCCTATCCATATTAAGTTTATTAAATCAAAAAGTTCCCTATTTGTTAATTTGCCGCCACATTGGTTTTTTCTCATATCACCATTCAGTAAAACACGGTAGGCTAATACCTTGATATTCATATAATCTTGCACAAATTTCTCTTTTGCCTTTACTCCTCTTAAACTTTGCATTTTTGCTCCTTTTGCTTATTCCAAATCTTTTTCTCACACACTACAATATATTCTTCATTCATTGTGTTTGATAAGATACCTGTTTTGTTTGTTGGTGAGTTTCTAAGTGGCATTGATTTATTAGAGATTTTTCGTTTTATAGTCTCTAAATGTGTAAAGCCATTTTTGCAAAAAGTTTCAGCGATAAATACATCAGTGGGAAGTTCAATATTTTTAACCCTGCGATTACCAACTACATAAAAGACTTTACCACCGATATTTATAGAATCTACCACATTTTGAATGCTTTTTTCCAAATCAAAATAAAAGCTAGAAATCTCTAAGGCTCTTTTAGAATCTTGTTTGCTAATTTTTGTGATACACTCACGCATTACGCCTCTTTGATAGAGACTTCTAGCCTTTTTTCCTCCCATAAGTTTAGAATCTAGCTTTCTAGCTTCCCTAAACCCAAGCCACTCATTAATAAAAGTGCTAAATTGACCATACGCCACTGTGGTTTTAGAATCCCCATAAGGTGGGCTTGTGAGAATGCAATCAAATTTTTGTTGAGTATTGGTAAAACTCGAATTTATAAGCTTAAAAGATAGAGAATGCAATTTTGGTTGATAAAAGTCTAAATAATTCTTGATAAGAGATTCCATATTTTTTATGAAAACCTTATATGTATCTGGCTTATAAGTTTCATGCTCTTTCATTCTAAAAAGCTTAAATTCATTGTTTCTTGTGTAGCTTACTTCTCGCAGGGTTTCACTAAAGGCAAGGATAAAAAGATTTTGCACATTTTCATCACTATATTGCTGAATGCAAGAAAAGATATGCGCTAAACTTTCTTGAGCCTCTTTTCCTATCCAAAAATCAAGATTGGTGATATTTTCTAAGGGATTAGAATCTAAGTGCATCGTATGCTTTTTATGGATTTGGTGCAACAGCTTTTCTTTTTCCTCTAAGAGATACTTGGATTCTATAAAGATTAGCTTTGCCTTAGCAATGCGTATTGCTAAAGGATTTAAATCAAAGCCTACAAAATGTGTCATGCCATATTCTATCCCACTTATAAAGCTAGAGCCACTCCCACAATATGGGTCTAGTAAATTTGTCTTTTTTACTTTAAAATCCCTAAGAAGTTCTAGTCCAATTTGAGGTAGCATAGTAGCAGGATATTTATGTAAATTTGGATACATTGAGGCATAGGATTGTCCTAGAAAATCGTATTTTGTAGTGTTGCTTTGGGTATTAGCGATAGTTTTAGCATTATCAATAGTTTTATCGTGTATAGTATGAGATGTGTTTAAAGTAGATTGTGTAAGCGTCATAGATTCTCTTTTATATATGTGATTAGATAACTTAAGGGCTTGATAAAATCATCTGCTTCTATATCTTTACCAATAAAGGCACAATCAAAAAACTTAAACATTCCTCTGTGTTGTGGATTGTTGATTTCATTATAGAAATTCACTGTTGCAAAGCATACTAGAGGCATAATAGGTGGATTATAAGAAATATTGTATTTTTCTTTTAAGTTAGATTCTGTGTTGGCTATTTCCATTAAAAGTTTCCATTTATATGTCTGTCCAGCCCTTTCACGCAAAGAAGTCTTAAGAGATATAATCAAGCATTTATGTAAATTATGTATAGAATCTAGACTATAAATAACTAAATCCACATCTGGTTTTTGTGTTTCTTCGCCTACTTGTATTAAAAAGATTTCTTTATGATTTGGAATTTGAGAGCGTTTAGAGGTGATAAAGATATTTTTCTCAATATGCCCTTGCTCTTTATTTTTTAAAAATGTCCAAATGATGAGATTGCTAAAAGCTTGTCCTGCTATGCTTTTCCTTGCTTGTGAGGCATCTTTGATTACTCCGTTTTGCACTCTTAATTGTATAAGCTTTTCTACCAAATCTTTTGAATTCACAAGATAAGAGTAGAGATTATCAAAAACCTTATGCCACTCTCTATTCTTGCTTTCAATGTCTTGCAGTATAGAATCTAATATCGGCTTCATATAATATTTTGATTCTATCTCTTGCAATGTCTTTATTTCAATTTTATTTAATATTGCATTATTCATTAAAAGTTACCCCCCCCCCCCTGATATTCTTTGTATGGTGTAAAATCTATTTGCATTTTTTTGCTTTGTATCTCCATTTTCTCACTCCTTGTTCCCAAGTGATTCTCTATACACAAATCTCTTGTTTGTAGGCTTATTTACAGCATAGCTAGATTCTGTATTCTCACTCTCAAAGACAATCTCCGCGCCTCTACACTCAAAGATATAATGTATCAAATCCTTGCCCTGATAGTTTTTGATATATTTGCCAATCATGCTTCCGCCAAGCTTTCTAGCCACACGCATAGAGGCAAAATTATCCTCCTTGATAAGACAATACACTCGCTCTAAGCCCAAAATCTTAAAGGCATACTCTTGCACCGCCCTTGCTACCTCTGTGCCTAGCCCTTGTCCCCAAAACTCCCTAGCCACGATATAGCCTATCTCGATAATCTCACTTCTTATAACTCCATTAAGGCTTATCATCTCTCTATTTAGCCCGGCATTGCTAATAATCTCCCCGCATTCTTTATCCACTATCGCCCACAGCCCAAAGCCATTTTCTTTATAGCTCCTTGACTGCTTCTCTATCCATTCCCTGCTCTCTTGTAGGCTAAAGCCATGCCCCCAAGCATACATCGTCTGCTCATCGCTTAGAATCTTATGCAAGGCAGGCAAGTCCTCTAGCGTGTATTCTCGCAAATAAACCCGCTTGGTTTGCAATATCATTGTAAATTTTTGTATGCTTTTGGAATCTCTGCTTTCAAAATCCTGCTCTTGTATGATCTTTGAAACTTGTTTGAATTCTGTGTTTTTCAAGCCTGTCCCTTAAATATAAATGATTAAAATCTTAAGAATTATTTGTGTTTCTATGCCTTACCAAATCCCTAATCCTAGATTCTATACCTTTTCTATTAGAATCTAATTCCTCTTTTCTTTTAATCGACATTTGTATAAACTCATTTTCTTTTTCAATACCTATAAATTTTCTATGTAAAAGATTTGCTGCAATGCCTGTGGTGCTAGAGCCACTAAAGGGATCACAGATAAGAGAATCCTTATCACTTGCCATTAAAATAAGACGTATCAAAAGACTTAAGGGCTTTTGTGTTGGGTGTTTGCCATTTGTCTTTTCCCAAGGAGCGATAGCTGGAAAACTCCATACATCACGCATTTGCTTATCGCCATTGAGTTTTTTGAGAATCTCATAGTTAAAAATATGTTTATGTTTATAGCTTTTTCGAGCCCAGATAATCTGTTCTGTGGAATGCGTGAGATAACGACAACTAAAGTTTGGTGGCGGGTTTGTCTTTTGCCAAGTAATAATGTTTAGAATCTTAAAATCAAGTTTTTGTAAAATTCTACTTAATGAAAAGATATTGTGATATGTTCCACTTATCATAATACTACCCGTGGGTTTTAAAGCCTCTTTGGCATTTTGTATCCACTGCCTATTAAAAGCATCAATGTCACCGATATTTTCCCCCTTATCCCATTGTCCCTTATTGACACTTACAATCTTGCCACTTTGGATACTCAAGCCATTATTAGAGAGAAAATAAGGTGGATCGGCAAAGATTAGGTCAAATTGCCCTCTAAATTCTTGTAAAATCTCATTGCAGTCGCTCTGATAAAGAGAAAACAAAGAATCTTGGCTTTGAAAAATAGGCAATATGGGCAAAACTCTACTTGTCATGTGGTAATACTTCAAAAGCTTTGCTATATTCTGCAAAAAGTGTAGCGATACATTCTTGCATTTGCAAAGAATCTTTGCCTAGTAAGAAATTAAGATGATTTAGGGTAATAGCGATTCTATCACGATTTCTTAGACATTTTTCCCAATCCACATAAAACCCCAAATCCCTATTGCTCGGTTTTAACATTTTTATAAAGGATTCAAAACATAAAGCGTTTTTCATAACATCGCTCCTCAAATAGTTATTTTACAACACTCATTTACAAGTAGAATGTATCCTCAAATATTCCTGCTTCCCACATTTTGTCTTTACCTAATACAATCATACGCTAGATTTGTAATAAAACGCACAAGTAACCAAATGATCGCACACAAGCCCAATAGATTGCATATAGGCATAGATTCCCACACTCCCCACATAGCTAAAACCCCGCTTTTTGAGGTCTTTAGCTATCCTATCAGAGAGCTCGGTGCGCGTGGGAATCTCCTCTAGGGATTTAAAGGCATTTATGATAGGTTTGCCCCCCACATAGCCCCAAATAAAGCTATCAAAGCTTCCAAACTCCCTTTGTATCTCCAAAAACCGCTTGGCATTGTTAATGGCAGATTCTATCTTAGCGCGATTGCGGATAATCTTGCTATTTTTCATAAGAGATTCTATCTTTGCCACATCATACCCCGCCACTTTTACAGGGTCAAAGTCATCAAATGCCTCCCTCAAAGCCGCTCGCTTCTTTAAAATCGTAATCCACGAAAGCCCAGATTGCATGCCCTCTAGCACAAGCTGTTCAAAAAGCCGTCTATCCTCGTGCTGTGGGATTCCCCACTCAAAATCATGGTAATCTTGATAGAGTTTTTTAGTCGCCAAATCGCTAGCATTATAGCCTTGATACACCCAGTTGCAACGCTCTAATAGCTTAGGCTTTTGCGTGTTAGGTATTGTCTTTTGGGTAAAGGGCTTGTCTTTTGAGCTTAAGATTTGCGAGTTTGGGTTGGTTGCATTTGCAACAGAAGCTTTGGCTTGGCTTTGGTTATTTGTAGTTGATAAATTTCCTTGCCCAGCCTCATAAAACCCCGATTTCTCATTTACAACACTTCGCCCATTGGAATTTATAATCTTAGAATCTTTTAAGTAAGTTTTTGTCTGCGAATCGCCCTTAGATTCTATGTTTTTAGAATCTCGCTCATGAGAATCCATAATTTTAAAATCCTTTTATCTCTAAATCACTCACGTAGTCTCTAAGCACAAAATCAGCTATATCGCCTTGTTTTTCATACATTGTGTCTCTAACTAGCTCTTTCAAATACCAATCCCCAAAGAAGGACATATAGCTTGTTTGCGTGGCGTTACTATGTCGCTCTTTCACCACGCCTAATGGGATATGGGTGTTATTACTCTGCCATTCTTTGAGTTTATTTGGAATCTGTGGATTAAAGATTTCTGTATGGTTGAGTATATTGCCTTGTGGAAGCACATAACACACAAAATATTCCAATCCACATTTCCAGCAAGTATTTTTGACAAATCATATAGTTGTTTCTTGTATTCTTAGTCCTTAAATGAAATTTGATATTGTATCATTTTATTTCTTTTCTTTTAATTTTCTTTTGCCATTTTGATTTTAGATATTTTGAGGCATTTTGCTAGATTAAAGCGTGTTTGTTCTTTAACAAATAGAGTTTTAATCTATAATACATATTTATATCGTTAATGGAATACGTATCTAATGCCCTAAGCCATTCTATCAGCTCATTCATAGTTATAATTTCCTCAAATAACCTCCTTATCTCTCTTGTATCACTTTCATACCTTAGAGATTTTTTATTGTGTTTGCCAGTCTTGCAATATCTGCTCTTTTGTTAGGGTGTTTTTTATGACAAATCCTATCTTCCCGCAGTATTTTTAAATATTCACTAAAAAGTGATTGCTCCCTTATGGGTCTTCTTGTATATGGTCTTTTTTAGATGTATTCTT
Source organism: uncultured Helicobacter sp. (assembly GCA_944325475.1). Lineage (GTDB taxonomy): Bacteria > Campylobacterota > Campylobacteria > Campylobacterales > Helicobacteraceae > Helicobacter_D. Next base: position 28,003 of record CALVAF010000144.1, on the reverse strand, counting down.
TGTTTTGCAAATCTTTGTATGAATTAGAATCTTATTTTTATAATTCTGTGTTATCCCACATCGCCTAAGTCCAATCTTAAAAAACCCTCTAATCTAATGACTATACAATGCCATTGTGAGTAACACTCCTCATGCCAATAGTGACCTTTCAAAGGGCTTTGGTATGCCATTTGTAACATCTTAAAGAGGATTTATTTGATATTGAGATAAAATTTGATAGTATTATCATTATTAATTTGAAGGGGATTGATGGTAGCAATACAGAAATTGCACATAGGTCATAAAAAACATCATACAAAAACAGGGCAATCTTCAGAAAACAGCAAAATATTTAAAAGAATTTCAAGCCTCCCCAAAGGCTTTTTGCTTTTTGGTATTAGGACAAATAGCAAATATAAAAATCGCTTTGACCTAGCTCTTATTGATTCGAGATCATGTATTGCTGCTGGTGTGTGGGCAGATAGTATACCGGCAGGTATTGCATATAAAAGTCATATTAAAAATAAGATTCAAACTATGATGATAAATTTGGGGTATGCTCATGCTTGTATAGGCATACAAGGGGATAAAAATCATCTAAATAGACAAGATGTGAGTAGCCAAGAAAAGAATTATTCCAAACTATGGCATAACTTGGATACATAATCATGAAAACACGAAGTCTATTTTATATACATATTATACTATTACCTCTACTCCTTATGGCTAAACCCAATCAAGATATACCCCCCCTTTCTCAAAAAGCACTAAATGCCTTTCATATAACGACTACAAACTATCCAAGATACAGAATCTATACAGCTATACCCAAACACAGCACTACCACAGACACCTATGCAATCCTCTATCTCTTAGACGCTAATGCGCAATTTCCCCTTGCGCTTAATCTCTACTCAGAGCATTTTTCTCATTCTAAGAATCTCATTATAGTTGGCATAGGGTATAATACCCCCTTAGCCTATCATACCCCATGGAGAACCTATGATTATCTTCCAAAGATAAACCACTCTATAAGCCCACAAGCCCCCAATCACAGAGATTCTATGCAATCTATCCAAGAATCTCATAGCTATGAAGGTGGTGGGGCAGAGGATTTTTATCATTTTTTATACAAAGAGGTCATTACCCCAATGCATAAACAATATCATATCCAACGATCCAGTTTTTTTGGCCATTCTTTTGGGGGTGTCTTTTGTTTGTATGTGCTTTTTAATCATCCTCAAACTTTTGACAATTATATCTGTGCCTCCCCCTCTTTATGGTGGAAAAATGCGGCTTTTATACCAGAAGATTTACACATAAAAAGTCCCATACGATCCATTGCCATCACATTAGGCACACTTGAATCGCCAAGTAAAAGGGGCAACATGACTATTGATTCTAAAACATTAGCGAGTGTATTAATGCGTGATAATCCAGATATCCCCATAGTCTTTAAAACATTTGCCAATAAAACACATGGCACGGTCATACCCGATGCTATAACCTTTGCCCTACACATCGCTCAAGAATGATTCAAAAAAGCTTATGCCATAAACATCATAAAAGCCCTTTTATAATGTTTTGATACATGATTATTTGTATTGTATATCTTATTGATAACATGCGTATAACAGCAGAGATTGGGAAAGTGGGAATCACGGGTGTTGCCTGCGGTGTATTTATTGTCATTATGATTAGTGTTAGGGGTTTGGATTGGCATGAAGTTTTTTTTAAGCTTGATAGAGAGCTTGCGATTTTAGTGAGTGCTGGTAGTGCTATATGTGGAGCTGCAGCGATCCTTGCTTTAGAATCTTCGTTGCGTTTTAGAACCATACAAGGGTATCATAGCAGTTGGCGCTGTAATGATTTTTGGTCTATTTAGCATGTTTGCTTATCCTCTTTTTATGCAAGATTAGGGGATACATCGCTACTCCTTTAAGCCATTTGTGGGTATTGCTAGAACATTAATCTTGGCTTTTAAATCCTGTGATTTCACGGATTTTTGCTATCTCATAGGCGATAAAGTTTTTCATATTCCAATCCGTGCTAGCCTCACAAATTTGCACCGCAAAATTTTTTAGAATCTCCCCGCCACACTCGCTATGCACGACTTCGGGGTGAAACTGCAAGGCATAGATTTGCCTTTGAAAGTCCGCTATGGCACAATAATGCGTGTTGTCCGACTTTGCTAGCTCGCTAAAGCCTTGCGGGATTGTCTGAACCTTATCAGCATGGCTCATCCACACGATAGAATCTTGCTTGACATTAGCAAATAATGGCGATTTGCACTCTATAATCTCTAGCCTTGCCTTGCCAAACTCCTGCTCCTTTGCTCTTATGACCTTGCCGCCGAAATGATGGGCGATATACTGCATACCATAGCAGATTCCAAGCACCGGCACACCTAGCTCAAAAACCCCAGAATCTGGCTTATACGCCCCCTCCTCATACACAGAGGCAGGACCGCCGCTTAGGATTATGCCTTTGGGATTTTTTGCCCTCATAGATTCTAGATTCTCAAAATATGGCACAATTTCAGTATAAACGCCAAATTCGCGTAAGCGTCTTGCGATAAGTTGCGTGTATTGAGAGCCAAAGTCTAGGACTAGAATTTGCACTTGGTTCATGGATTCTCACTTTTGTATAATTTTGGCATTGAAATTGCAATTATAATCTAACTTTTCTTAAAGCTTAAATCTACCTTGTTTGGTGATTTCTAAATGCAGACAAAACAACTTCCATGCCACAAATCTTGCGAGCGTAGCAAAAAACAGGTGCAAGAGAAATGCTACAGAGGCTTATGAAGGCTTGTGTGATGAGCATAAAGGCAAAGGCAGGATAGAAGTAATTAAGCAACACATTGCCCATGATAGCTAGGATGAAAGGAAATTGGTGTGCGTTTATAGTGGGTTTATCCACCAAAATCCCAAGTGGCACATTAAAGGTAAGTGCACAAAGGGCAGTGATAGCGCCAATAAGCCAGATTTTTCATCTAAAACCCTGCATTAATCTTAAAACCATTGCCTATGCTAGAGTAAGTAGCCACGACCAAAAAGAGGATTAATAAGGCAAATTCAAGTCTTAGAATTATTGTGCTAAGGCTGGATTAATTATGAGCTTATCTAAGATTTAGGCAGTGGTAGGCAGTGGTAGGCAGTGGTAGGAATGATTATGAAAAAGTCTTAATGAAGCTTAAATCTTATTTTAGAGGGATAGTTAAAAGACTTGTTCTAACACACAAAGATAGACTACTAAGATTTGGAGCTGAACTTGTTTTTGCCATTTGTGAAGCTAAAGAAGTGGAAGTAAATAATCAATAAAGGCGATGAAAACATTAAATTTGAAGAAGAATTAGCCAAAGATGTTTTAGAGATTATCATAGTATTTTCTGCAAGATTATATGGTTCTCTCTCAAAGAAAAACAAAAAACTACTCGATGATATGCGAGGTGTAATCAATGACAATCTCTCATGAAATAGAAATGAGAATATTTTGGGGTGAGAGAGGACTTGTGTGGAGTGCAAATCTCTATTCCTTCTGTGAAGTGAAGCTGAATTTGGTAGGATAAAAGACATGTGTCTTAATTGCGTGTGGAATGAAAGTTGGAGTGGGTTTAGGATTAGATTTTGGGCTAGGTGCTATAAATGTAGTGCGCATGGGAGGAATCATTTAAAGCATAGTCGTGCAATGCCTACAAAGGTGGGTAATCCAAAGAATTGGAGTAGTGCTGCAGTGAGCGCAAACGTGCTAGGTTGAGTAATCCCCCACACAAGTGGATATTGCTAAGTCACTGCCCCAAACGTGTTGTACCCATATAGGAGGCTCAAATGGATGCATACAGATACAAAGCATGAATATCATTGATACTCCCATGATCTTGTTTTGATAAAATGGATTAAACTTGATGTTATAGCACAATCTGAGATTTTTTATTTGTTACTAAATAACACTTTTAAACACGAATAAAGTATAATTTTATTTAACTTTATTGCTATTTTGTGTGTTTTTTATTAGAATTTGCTCTTATGAATAGAAATTTTAAGGAATGATAAATGGATCAGATAATAGAGGAATCCCTGAAATTTGCCAAAGACTTGCAGCACAAGATTGAGGCACATATCTCGCAGAGTGAGAGGGAATTTCACAAAAAAATGCAAAAACTCTTAAATAACCCTGAAAATAAGGTTATGCTTATAGAGTTATTAGATCGTTCTTTTAGGTGTAAGGATAAAAAGGCTTCTTTTGAGCTAATAGAACATAGTTTAAAGAAATTTGGTATAGCAGACTTTTTTACTGCTTTTGAGAAATTTTTGCTTCTCTCTTTTATAAATTTTGGACGTTTTGCGCCGAGCATTTCAGTGCCTTTTTTTGTATCTCATCTAAGAAAAGATACAAGTGCTATGGTTTTAGATGCAAACGAAAGCTTTTTAAAGCCTCATATAGAAAAAAGGAAAAATGAGGATAATATCACTTTGAATGTAAATTTAATCGGCGAGGAAGTTTTAGGCGAGGCTGAAAGTGCTTATCGCATAAAAAAGTATGAAGATGCCTTAAAATCAAGCTATATCACTTATATATCTATTAAAATCACTACCATTTTTTCACAGATTAATATTATAGATTTTGAATACTCAAAAGATGAGGTTGTAAAAAGGCTGGATTATCTTTATGCTCTTGCGCAAGAAGAAGAGAAGAAACAAGGGGTTGATAAATTTATAAACTTGGATATGGAAGAATTTAGGGATTTGGAGCTAACTGTTGCTGCTTTTATTGAGAGTTTAAGCAAATTTGACATAAAGGCAGGTATAGTCTTGCAAGCTTATATCCCTGATTCTTATGAGTATCTTAAAAAGCTTTTTGCCTTTTCAAAAGAAAGAGTTTTAAAGGGAATGAAACCTATAAAAATTCGCTTTGTAAAAGGTGCGAATATGGAAAGTGAGGAAACTATCGCAAGTCAGAGAGGATGGGAACTTCCGACTTTTTATAAAAAGATAGACACAGATAGTAACTACAACAAAATGCTAGACTTCATCTTGCAAGATGAGAATTATAAATACATCAACATAGGCATAGCAAGTCATAATATCTTTGAAATAGCCTATGCTTACACTAGGATAAAGGAGGCGAATGCCTTTGATAGTTTTACCTTTGAAATGCTTGAGGGTATGAGCTTAACATGCTCTTATGAGTTGTCTAAAATTCATAATCTGATTCTTTATGCACCGGTTTGCGATGATGCGCATTTTAACAACGCCATAGCTTATCTTGTAAGAAGGCTTGATGAAAATACTAGCGAGGATAATTTTATGCGTTATTTTTTCAACCTAAAGGTTGGAGATAAGAATTGGCAAAAGCAAGAAAAACTTTTTTTAGATAGCTTAAAAGGTGTAAAAGATTTAGATAATTCAACTCATAGAAAGCAAGATAGAAATGAAAAACAAAATATAAAAAGCTCTTATGAAACAAAAACTTTTACAAACGAAAGCGACACAGACTTTATCCTACCTCAAAACAGAGCTTGGGCTAAAAAAATTAAAGCAAAGTATGAAAATTTAAGTAATTTTAATGTCTATCCTGTGATAAAAGAGGCTATAAAAGATGAAAATTTAAATTATATAGAAGTAAAAGACAAGATAAAAAGCCGCTTGATAGGTAAGGCTTACTTGGCAGGAGAAAAAGAGATAAAAGAGGCTTTAGAGGTGGCTAAAAATTCTAAATTTAAAGAAAAAAGCTTTGAGGAAATTCATCAAATTTTAGCCCGTGCTGCAAGCTTAATGCGAGAAAAAAGAGGGGATTTAATAGGCATTGCAAGCCTAGAGGTGGGTAAGACTTTTTTAGAAATAGATCCTGAAGTCAGCGAGGCTATTGATTTTACTGAGTTTTACCCCCACTCTTTGAGAAAATTACAAGAGCAAAATCCTAAAATCAAATTTAGCCCAAAAGGTGTAGGACTTACCATAGCGCCTTGGAATTTTCCCGTGGGAATTTCAGTGGGCACCATAGTCGCACCGCTTGCTGCGGGTAATGCTGTCATTTACAAGCCCTCATCGCTATCTATACTCACAGGCTATATGATTTGTGAGATTCTTTGGGAGGCTGGCATACCAAAGGACGCTTTGGTTTTCTTACCATCAAAGGGCAGCGATATATCAAAATATCTACTTTCTAGTGAAAGTGTAAATTTTGCCATACTCACAGGAGGAGAAGAAACTGCGTATAAAATGCTAGAGGCGAATCCTACCTTACTTTTAAGTGCTGAAACAGGAGGTAAAAATGCCACCATAGTTTCAAAATTTGCCGATAGAGATAGTGCGATTAAAAATATAATCCATTCTGCCTTTTCAAATTCAGGGCAAAAATGTTCTGCTACTTCTTTGCTTGTTCTTGAAAGTGAGGTTTATGAGGACGAGGATTTTAAGAAAACCCTAGTAGATGCGGCTTCATCTATGCTTGTTGGTTCGCCATTTGATTTTAAAAATAAAATCGCCGCTCTTTGTGATGAGATAGATCCTAAGGTGCAAAAAGCTTTAGATGAGCTTAAACCTTATGAAAAATGGGCTTTAAAGCCTAAATTTATAGATGATATCTCACACTTAATGAGTCCGGGTATAAAATATGGTAGCAAAAAGGGCGATTTTACGCACAAAACAGAGCTTTTTGCGCCAATTTTAACTGTGATGAAAGCAAAAGACTTAAAAGAGGCTATTGATATAGTAAATTCCACGGGATATGGATTAACTGCTGGATTTGAAAGTCTTGATGAAAGAGAGTGGGAGTATTTTCACACACACATAGAAGCTGGGAATATTTATATAAATAAGCCTACAACTGGTGCGATAGTGCTTCGTCAGCCCTTTGGTGGCATTAAAAAATCCGCCATTGGCTTTGGTAGAAAGGTAGGGATTTACAATTACATAACGCAGTTTTTAGATATAACTCAAGATGAAATTGATGAAAATGTGCTTGAAAATGAGCTTTCAAAAGAGCTTAAGAATTTGAATTTAAACGAGCTCAGTGCTATGGCAAAATCTTACGCCTATCATTACAAAAATGAATTTAGCATTAGCAAAGATTATGTAAATATCAGAGGTGAGGATAATCTTTTTTCATACACAAAGATAAAAAATTTAGGCTTTAGGGTGTGTAAAGAGGATAGCTTAAGAGATATTTTGGCTGTTATTTTAGCCTCAAATGTGGCTAAAATAAAGCTTATTTTAAGTTTTGATGAAAATCAAAACATAAAAAAAGCAAAAGAGGTTTGTGAAAAACTTGGCTTAGAGGTTGAATTTATAGAGCAAAGTAAGGGTAATTTTGTAAATTCCATAGAAAAATACGAAAGAATTCGCTATCATGCAAAGACTAGTGTAGATGATGAAATTTATCAAAAAGCAGCTTCTTTGGCTAAGATTGTCATTAGAGATAAGCCACTTTTAAATGGACGCTTTGAACTTTTATTTTATCATAATGAAAAGTCTTTAAGCATATCATATCATCGTTATGGAAATTTAGGAATTCGAGCTTTAAAAAACTAAAAGGAGGGAATAATGGAAGTTGTAAGTATAAACACACCCATTGCAATAATGTTTGTTGCCTATTCGGCTTTGATGCTTTTTATAGGCTTTTATTTTTATAGGCAGAACAAGAGCATTGAGGATTATTTCCTTGGTGGTCGTTCCATGGGACCTGTGGTTTCTGCCCTAAGTGCTGGGGCTTCTGATATGAGTGGTTGGCTTTTAATGGGCTTACCTGGAGCCTTATATGTGAGTGGCTTTGTTGATAGCTATATTGCAATAGGATTAACAATTGGGGCGAGTTTGAATTGGATTTTTGTTGCTAAACGACTTAGAATCTACACAAGCGTGGTGGCAAACTCACTAACCATTCCAGATTATTTTGAGACGCGCTTTAGCGATGATAAGCATATTTTGCGTGTGGTTTGTGCAGTGGTAATTCTTATCTTTTTTACCTTCTATGTCTCATCTGGACTTGTAAGTGGGGCAAAGCTTTTTGAAGAAGTCTTTGGTATAAGATATGATTATGCTCTTACAACAGGAACTCTAATCATTGTTGCCTATACTTTTTTTGGAGGGTATAAAGCCGTTTGTTGGACGGATATGATTCAAGGTCTTTTAATGCTTTTGGCTCTTGTAGTCGTGCCTATTGTGATGCTTTCTCATATAGGAGGACTAAGCGAAGCAGCAAAATACATAAGAGATTCTGATAAATCTAGTGAAAAATTAGTGCAGATTCAAGCAGAAATTCCGAGTCTTTTGCAAAGTCTTCCAGATTCATATCCTAAGATTCAAAGCCTTGTTGGTGAATTGCAAAATATACAAGATAGAAGCATTGTTGCAGCTAAGATTCCGCAAGAAATAAAAAATGATCCTGATGTTTTGATGCTTTTTAATAATGACTTAAATACCGCAGTTTCACCTAGGGATTTAGCCCATAAGCTTGAAGTGGCAATGAATGCAGGGGATAATGATATCTTAACATCATTGCTTGGGGCTTTTGAAAAGATTCCTCTTGTGGCTAAAGAAAGATTACAATGGTTTAGTGGTGTTTCGCTTGTGGGGATTATCTCGGCACTTGCGTGGGGATTTGGGTATTTTGGGCAACCCCACATACTTGTGCGGTTTATGTCAATTCGATCAACTAAAGATATTCCTACTGCGACTTTTATTGGTATAGGTTGGATGGCGATTTGTCTTATTGCGGCTTGCTTTATTGGTATGCTTGGTGTAGCATATGTTAATAAATTTAATCTTACCCTAGCAGATCCAGAACGAATCTTTATTGTAATGTCACAACTTCTCTTTAACCCATGGGTTGCTGGAATCTTGCTTAGTGCAATTCTTGCAGCCATTATGAGTACCGCTAGTTCGCAATTGCTTGTCTCTAGCTCAACGATTGCAGAGGATTTTTACAAAAAGATTTTCAAGCAAGATGCCTCTGAAGCAATGGTGCTTAGGCTTGGTAAAATTGGAGTGCTTGTGGTGGCGCTCATTGCTTTTGTCATCTCCACAGACAAAGATTCTAGTGTGCTTAGTATTGTGGCGTATGCGTGGGCTGGGTTTGGAGCGTCTTTTGGTTCAGTAATGCTTTTCTCGCTTTTTTGGAGTAGAATGACACGTATTGGTGCGATTGCTGGAATGATTAGTGGTGCGGCTGTTGTGGTGTTGTGGAAGCAGTTTTTTGCTGATACGGGTGTGTATGAGATTATCCCGGGATTTTTAGTAGCATCTTTGGCAATTATCCTCTTTAGCCTTGCAAGTAATGTGCGTGAAGGCACTAGAGCGGCGTATCAAAAAATGTTAGAAAATCTCTAAGCTTTAACAAATGTGCTGCAAAATCTTGCTGCATACATTCATAAAATTAGGGCTATCAGCCCTATTGGACATACCTTTTGCCTAGAATACTTAGAGTCTAGGCAAAGCATAGTGGGAACATAGTCTTTAGAACTCAACTTAGATTTGTCTTTGTTAAAAAATGCTTAATAAATTTCTCAAAAGAGTTATGATAGTAAAATTTCTCATCAAATCTACCTTAGATGATTTATCTCTATAAGAAAATGCAAAATGATAATGTGCTAAGTAAAATAAAGTATAAATAAGTTTATGATTCAGTGTTATTTTAAAGATTTTATGTTGGATTTTTTTATGCCATTTGGTATTTTACAAAATTTTTTAGAGAAAAATATAATATAAAAGCTCCCCATTGGTATTTATATTGTTTTTAGAGGGATTAAGAGGGTATATTTGCATGGCTAGGTTATCCTAGAATCAAATTTTGATTGAGGTTGCTTACACAAAAGATTTTTGCAATTCTTAGGAATGATGTGTTTTGGCAATAAAAGCTAACTTGGAGGGTTGTTAGTATTCTTAGTATTTTTTCTCTAAGATACCCTGCGCCTTTTTAATCATTGGAATATCTACAACATTGCCTTCAAAGCTAAAGGGTTCGCCCTTGTGAATCGCTGCTAATCGTAGCACTTCTTTAGCCCATTGTATTTGATTGTCGTCTTGAGAGAAAATTGCATTAATGATAGGAATTTGATTGGGATAAAAGGTAAGTGAGCCGCCAAAGCCCATAGAATAGGCTAATTCCATATTTGCTTTTAATCTTGATTCATCTCTTGTGTTGGGAAAAACGCGATTAATAGGTGGCAGAAGATTGTTTATCTTGCTTGCTAAAGCCATTTGCACGCGCACATAATTTAGCATAAAATCTTTTCCTTCTCCATCTCTTAATCCTAAATCTAAAATCATATCAAATGCCCCAAAGGCAAGTTGTTTAACGCAAGGTTGTGCGGCTGTAATGTGTAGGTTTTGCACTCCTAGGGCACTTTCGATAAGTAAAAGTAGTGAGACCTCGCCAAGCGCAGAAAACACAGATTGGATATGCTCTTTTTGCTCGGTTTTGGCAAGCATGATTCCATAAATCTTCTCTAATCCCAATTCTTTTAAAAATTCCATATCATCAGCAAAAAATGGACTTTGCGCATCATTAATGCGGACAAAAAATTTATGGTTAAAATCATTACAACAAAGTTTTAAAAGATTGGTCCTACCTTCATTTTTACGCTCACTTGGCACGGAATCTTCAAGGTCAAAAATAATCGCATCAGCCTTACTAGCAAAGCTTGGTGCGAAATTTTCTGGCTTGATACTGGAGACAAAAAGGAGGCTTTTAGCTTTGGGGTAAGTATGAAATGGAGCAGAATCTGGCATTGTATATCCTTAAAAAATGGTAAAATTTAGGTCGCAAAAATTATAGCAAAAATGAATTTAAAATTAAACTTTTTTAAGAATAATTATTTAAAATGAAAACATTTTTTTGGCAAAAATAAAGAAGTTATTTGTTAATTTGGCTTTTTGATAATCATTGACTAATTTGAAAGAATACTTGGGTTGAGGGGGGGGGGGGTAATGCGCATAGTTTAAAAGAGTGTAAAACTAATTTTTAAATCCTTGCAAAGAGTGCTTATTGGATATAATGCGCACCAATGGATTCTTCACGTTTGAGCGCAGATTGGATAATATTTTGCGCGGTTAAAAGACGCAGTTTAAGAAGTCTCCCAATCCCACTTTGTAGCATGACTTCCACGCCTCCTAGGGCTTCATTTAAGCCGCTTTTTTTACGAATGATTCCAACTTTATTCCACATCAGATGACGCAAAAGATTTTTGAGATTCTCATCTTGTTCTTTTTGGAGAATCTGTGTGTGTAAGGGGAATTCCCTTAGCTTTAAAGCAAGATTTTTAGCTAAAATATCTTGGGTAGCACGGCGGGAGAAAACAAGTCCTTCTAATAAAGAATTTGAGGCAAGGCGATTTGCCCCATGCACCCCCGTGCAAGCACATTCTCCTACCGCATAGAGATTTTGCATTCCTAGCACTTTACCAACATTATCTGTTTGGATTCCACCCATGCAGTAGTGAAAAGCAGGCGAAATAGGAACTTTATCTTTTGGAACATCAAAGCCAGCGGCGTTGAGATTGCGTGCGATATTTGGGAATCGTTTGTAAAAAAAATCTTTAGAAAATGCGCTAAAATCCAAATAGATTTCCAATTCCCTAGGTTTTGCATTGGGATATTTTTCCTGAAGTTTGAGTTTGTATTCAAAGATAGAACGTGCGACTTTATCGCGAGGGGCAAGCTCACCTTTAGAATCATAGTCAAACAAAAATCGCTTACCCCAAAAATTTACCACAAATGCCCCTTCACCCCGCAAAGCTTCGCTAAGCAACATTTTTCTAGCATGAGGAGTTTGGATAAAAACTGTGGGGTGGAATTGTAACATTTCCATATCTTTGAGTTTTAAGCCATTTTCTAAAATCATTCCATGTAGTTCGCTTGAAATCGTGTAGGCATTAGTGTGGTATTCAAAAAGCGCACCAACGCCACCACCTGCTAGAATCACATTTTTAGCATAGAGATTATAGTTGCCTCGTTTGGTTAGTACGCTCACACCACAACAATGATCATTATCAATAAGCAATTCTGTTACGGTCGCATTTTTCCATAAAGTATGTGTGATTTGAGCGATTAAATGGCTGTGAATCACTCGCCCAGTGCAGTCACCTCCAGCGTGTATGATTCGTGAGGTGCTATGTGCGGCTTCTTTGGCAAAAAGCAAATTTCCTTCATTGTCCCTATCAAAAGGTGTGTGACGCATGATTAAATCCTCTAGTACTTCTAGACTTTCTTTGCTAAGTGTTGCAACTGCGTCTTCATCACACATTCCAGCTCCTGCTTTAAGGGTGTCTGTGATATGTAGGGGAATGTCAGCTTGGTCTTTGGCAACGGCGATTCCACCTTGAGCATAAAAGGTATTGCACTCCCATGGTTGGTCTTTGCAGAGAATGAGAACTTTAAGGTTTTGTGGGAGATTTAAAGCTGCATATAGCCCTGCAATCCCAGCCCCAACAATAATCACATCATATTGCATAAGAATCCTTTTATTTTGTTTGCTCGGTTTTGGGGTTAAAAGGAGTGTCTTTGAAGCCACAACCCACGAGTAAAAAACTTGCAAGATATGCTATAATTACCCAATGAAAAAAGCAAGTGAAATTCTGTCTCATCTTTGGAATAATCCTTTGTATCAAAAAATGCACCAGCGACAACAGATTCAGCATTTTGTCGCAATGCTACCTTTGAGTGTGCGTCAAGGAATCCATTTTTGTTATAGTAAAAATGGTATTTTATTTTTTGCCCTTAAGCATTCCTGTTTTAAACAAGAGTTTGATTATAAACTAACAATTATAAAGCAGTTATTAAAAGACTACCAAAAGATTCAAAAAAAGTTGCTTGGCATTATGGATTTAAAAGCATTTGTGAGAAATAGCCCCTACCAAAAGTCTTTGCAAGATTCCACTTATGAAGTGGCGTGTTATGGGGAATTATCCAGTGGAGAATTTAGGAATTTCGCTAAAAATAAAGAAATTTATGAGATTTTGGAAAGAATCAAAAAAGCAATTTTATGCAACCAATAGAATCCAAATTTGTAGAATCTAAACCTATAGAATCTAAACTTGCTCCACTTAATGATACTCTACTGGGTATTTTAAAAAAGATTCCAAGTCAAAGTGGCGTGTATCATTATTTTGATAGTGAGGGGAGGCTGTTGTATGTAGGCAAGGCAAAAAATCTCAAAAACCGCGTCAAAAGCTATTTTAAATTCACACCCAAGCTCTCTGTTGCACCCAATTTAAGCCCAAGAATCACGCAAATGGTCTGCCAAATCGCCTCTATGCGCTATATTGTTGTAGAGAATGAAAATGACGCTTTGATTTTAGAGAATTCCCTCATTAAGCAGCTTAAACCCAAATACAATATTCTTTTGCGTGATGATAAGACTTATCCTTATTTATGTGTGGATATGTCTGCAGAGTTTCCGCGCATCACACTTACAAGAAAGATTCTAAAAAGCCCAAATGTCCGTTATTTTGGTCCTTATTCTACTGGGGCTAGGGATTTGCTTGATTCGCTTTATGAATCTTTTAATCTTGCCCAAAAAGAAAGCTGTCTTAAAGGCAAAAAGGCGTGTTTGTTTTATCAAATCAAGCGGTGTTTAGCTCCCTGTGAAGGCAAAGTGAGTAAGGAAGCCTATAGCAAGATTTTACAAAAAGCCCTAGAGTGTATCCATAATCCTAAGAAGATTCTAGGGATTTTAGAAGACAAAATGCAGTTTTTATCTGAAAACCTAAGGTTTGAAGAAGCGATGGTGCTAAGGGATAGAATCCGTAAAATCAGACAAATCAATCCGCTCTCAAGTGTGGATTTTGCAAGGGTAGAGGATTTGGATATTTTTGTTTTGGAGAGTGAAGGGAATAAGGGGGTTTTGGTGAAGTTTTTTGTGCGGGGGGGTAGGGTGGTTTCAAGTGCGACAAATGCAATTAAAAGCCAATATGAGATTAATTTAGAGGAGGTTTATACACAAAGCCTTATTAATTATTACAGTAACGCCCTTCCCATAAAGCCAAAGCAAATTCTAATCCCCTATGATTTTGGTAAGAAAAGGGCGGAGTTAGAGAGGTTTTTGAGTGAGAAACTAGGGAAAAAGGTGCTTCTTCATTTTCCAAAGAGTGGGGATAAAAAGAAGCTTTGTGATTTGGCATTGCAAAATGCAAGAGAAGCTTTGAAATTTAATGCAAGCAATGAGGAGAATCTACTTTTTGCACTAAAAGATCTTTTTGTTTTGCAAAGTGTGCCTTATAAAATTGAGATTTTTGATACTTCACACCACAGAGGTAAGCAGTGCGTGGGGGCTATGGTGGTTTATGAGGATGGGTTTAGCAAGGAATCTTATCGGCATTATTTGTTGCAAGGTAGTGATGAATATTCGCAAATGCGTGAAATGCTAGAGAGGAGAATTAAAGATTTTGAAGTGGAATCGCCACCAGATTTGTGGGTGCTTGATGGAGGGATTGGACAGATTAATCTTGCTAGAGATTTGCTAGGGAGTGCTGGGGTGAATCTTGAAGTGGTAGGGATTGCCAAAGAAAAGCTTGATTCTAAAGCGCATCGCGCAAAGGGTGCGGCGTTGGATATTTTGCGTGATGAAAGGGGGCGGGAATATCGGCTAAGTAGCAGTGATAAGCGGCTGCAATTCTTGCAAAAATTACGCGATGAAGCCCATAGATTTGCCATTACATTCCACCAAAAACAAAAGCAAAAAACTATGCAGCAAAGCAAAATTTTGGAGCTTAAAGGTATAGGAAAGGCAACCCAAAAGCGACTTTTAGCGTATTTTGGGAGCTTTGAAAATATACGTGGAGCAAGCCTAGAGGAGCTAGAAAAGGTGCTACCAAAGAATCTCGCTAAGAGTGTGTATGATGGGCTTATGGAGTGATTTTTGATTTTTTTTTAAGTTTTTTGTTAATTTTGTTTTGGGGGTAAAAACGTCTGCAAAGATTTGGTTTTTATAATTTTGTGGGGGCGGTATCAGGTGAAATCATCAAGAAAGTCTATTATAATCTTTTTTGAATTATAGAAAATATAAAGATTCTAAATTGGTAGATGAGTAGTATTTTATAAAAAGACATAAGGGAATTTTTAGCTACACACCAGATTTCAAAAAAATCCTCAAATCTTTAAATGAGAAAATCATCTATCGAATTCTTTATGGCAGGAATCCTCAAGAGTGTAAAAGAGATTAACTTTGCTGCCTTGCTACAAACTTTTGTGCTAAAGGTTAATCATGATTGTGATAGTTGTAGTTATTATGTCAAATAAAGAGGGATTTTTGGGGATTTTAAGAAGTTTAGTGAGGCTATGGAGGAGCTAAAGAACATCTTAATCCAATTATTATAGCTCTTATGAATACCATTATAATGATATGGAACCTAGGATTTTGCTAAAGAGCTATTTAGGTATGAGCCTTTAGTGGATTTAAGCTTAGATTCTTTAGGTTTTAAATCTCCTCATGATTATAAATTCCACTGCTTTGGGGAAGAAATTTTCGTGTAGGCAGCTACTAATAGATTTATCAAATTTTACCCCTTTTACCTCCCCCCCCCCCCAAAAAAAAGCCTAAAGAGGTTGGAGTTATGATGACTATTGTTAGGATATTAGGATAGGTATTTGGTGGTGTGAGGGTGGATTTGTATAATACCAAATGGTTGCAATAAAAGTTGATGAGGTTACTTTTATATATAGCGGAGGTGGAGAGTGTTATTCTCAAAGAGTGGGATAGAGAATTTGAGAGTTTGTGGGGGATAAAGAAAATGCAAAGGAGGCGACTAGAAATAGTTTCACACACACTTTGCTACAAAAAGTGTGCAGACATTGGCTAAAAAAGGCTTTGTGTAGAGGGGCTCAAAACCACTTTCTTGAATCTCTAAATTTAGCTTCTTTGCAGTTAAAAACTCCTCAATAGAATTAGGCAAATATTTGTAAGCCTGATAGTTTTTAGAGACGATTCCGCCTACAAAGGGTAAAATATTTTTGGTATAAAACCCCATAAATCTTTCTAAAATCCCCGGATTTTCGCATTTGGTAAATTCCAAAATCACTAAGATTCCGTTCTTTTTTAGCACTCTTGCAAATTCACTTAATGCCTTTTTGCGCTCCACTACATTACGGATTCCATAGGCGATGGAGAGAATGTCAAACTCGCCCTCTAAAAAAGGTAGTTTTGTTGCCTCACATTGTGTGAATTCGATATCGGGAAGTTTTTTTTTGGCAACTTCTAGCATACCGCTACTTGGGTCAGCACCGATGATTTTTTGGAGGTTAGCTTTGGAATTTTTGGTATTTTTTTGCCAATGGGTTATCATATCGCCTGTCCCACAAGCGACATCGAGGATTTTTAGGGATTGCAAGTTTGCTTGGGGGAGATTTTTAAGGGCGAGATTGCAAGCCCTTTTTCGCCATGCAATGTCAATTCCGCAGCTCATTATGCGGTTTGTAAGATCATAGCTACTAGCGATGTCATCAAACATGGAGATGATTTGTTGCTGTTTATCTTCCATCACATTCCTCATTTTTAGCGATTTGCAGCCATGCCTGCAGACTTTGGATTTGAGTTTTTGTGGCTTGTGTGGAAGTGCCACCATAAGAATCACGACTATTCATTGAAACTTCCAAATCTAGGGCGTTGTGAGCTTCTTTGGGGATTCTAGAATCTATGTTGCAAAGCTCTTGAATGCTAAGTTGGCTTAAGTCTTTATTAAGACTTTCAGCATAAGTGACGGCTTTGCCAGTGATGTGGTGGGCTTCTCTAAAGGGTATATTGCAGTTTTGCACGAGAAAATCGGCTAAATCTGTGGCAGTTAAATGCCCCTTTTGGCACGCTTCTTTCATGGCTTTTTTGTTAATTTGCATGGTTTTTAGCAGGTCGTTAAGGATTTTTAGAGAAATATCCAAAGTCTCAAAGCTATCAAAAACACCCTCTTTATCCTCTTGCATGTCCTTATTATACGCAAGCGGTAAGCCTTTCATAATCGTAAGTAGGCCAAAAAGATTCCCATACACACGTCCGCTTTTACCTCTAAGTAGCTCTGGGACATCAGGATTTTTCTTTTGAGGCATTATTGAGCTTCCCGTAGAATAAGAATCACTAAGTGTGATGAATCGAAACTCATAGCTACTCCATAAAACAAGCTCTTCTGCCATTCGTGAAATGTGCATCGCAATAAGGCTTAAGTCATAAAGAAAGTCTAAGGCAAAATCCCTATCACTCACACTATCAGCGGCATTTAGGGTAGGGGCGGTGAATCCAAGTGTTTTTGCGGTGTAGAATCGGTCGGTTTTATAAGGTGTCCCAGCTAGTGCGGCACTGCCTAGAGGGCAGTAATTGTTGCGTTTAAAGCTATCGCTAAGTCGCTCAAAATCTCGCACAAACATACACGCATACGCACATATTAAAAACCCAAAATTCACAGGCTGTGCGTGTTGGAGGTGTGTCATTCCCGGAAGTAGGGTTGTGGTGTGAGAATCCGCAATCTCAAGCAAAGTTTCAATCAGTTCTAAAAGTAAGGTACGGATTTGCTGATTTGAATCGAGTACAAAAAGCCGAAAGTCAAGGGCAACTTGGTCGTTTCTACTGCGTGCAGTGTGGAGTTTTTTGCCCACTTCACCGAGGATTTCTATTAGTCTTTTTTCTATTGCCATATGAATGTCCTCATCGCTTAGGTTAAAGACAAAATCCCCTGCTTCAATCTCGGTTTTTATTTGTTCTAACCCTTGGCAGATTTGCGATGATTCTTCTTGGGTTAAAATCCCACAATGACTTAGCATTTTTGCGTGTGTTTGGGAGCCCAAAATATCTTGTTTGTAAAGTTTTTTGTCAAAAGGCAGCGAGGCATTAAACAGATCTAAAATTTCAGCTGTATTTTCTTTGAATCGCCCACCCCATAATTTGCCATTTTTCATTGTTTTATAACCTTTTTAAAAGGGCTTGATAATAACAAGAAAGGCAATGAGAATTAAAATAAGGGTTGGCACTTCATTATAGATACGGAAGAATTTTCCGCTTTTTTGACATTTATCTTCTCTAAAACCAATCATAAAGCGATAAAGACTGAAGTGATAAGCGATTAAAATAACAACAAGTGAAATTTTTGCATGGAGCCAACCACTGCCTTTAAGTAAGCTTGGATCTAAGGCTAAAAGCCAGATTCCAGAAAGTAGAGTGCAGATCATCGCAGGATGCCCAATGAAGTTACAAAGCTTTGATTCTTGAATCTTAACAACCTCACAAAAACCCTTATTTTCTCTATGTTCAGCATGATACACAAACAAACGCGGTAAATAAAAAAGCATTGCCATCCAACTCACAAAGGCAATAATATGAAAAACCTTGACATAATAATAAGTCATAATGCCCCCTAAATTTAAGGTAATTTGGAAGTGAAATTCTATCAAAAGAGACTTAAAAATACGCAAAATTAATGGTATTTTTTGTATAATTCGTCCAAAACTATATGGATAAATAGCTTTTATTGATGATTTTTTTAAGGATTTTATTGATTGTTTTATTTGGATTTTGATTTTATAAAAAATGCCATTCCCATTTTTATACAAGCCTTGTGGCTAACTTTGCATTTGTCATTTTTTGGGATTTTGTTTTCTCTTTTACTTGGCTTTTGCATTGCTTTGGTGCAGTTTTATCAAGTGAGGATTTTAAGCGCTTTGTGTCAAGTTTATATCGAGCTTTCGCGTAACACACCTTTACTTATCCAGCTTTTTTTCTTGTATTATGGGTTTCCACAAATTGGATTGCAGTTTGAGAGTTACACTTGTGCGTTAATTGGGGTGGTTTTCTTAGGCGGAAGCTATATGGCAGAGTCCTTCCGTGCTGGGCTAGAATCAGTAGGGAAGATTCAGCTAGAATCAGGCAGAAGTTTGGGATTAAGTGAAAGGCAACTTGTGCTTTTTGTGGTGTTGCCTCAAAGCTTGGTAGTGAGCCTACCTTATGTGGGGGCAAATGTGATATTTTTACTTAAAGAAACCTCAGTAGTGAGCGCGATTGCTTTAGCTGATGTTTTGTATGTCACTAAAGATTTAATTGGTAGCTATTATAAGACCAATGAAACACTTTTGCTGCTTGTTTTATGCTATCTTGTGGTGCTTTTGCCTCTTTCATTTTTGTTTTTGGCTTTAGAAAAACATTATAAAAGGAAAATGGCGTAATGGAAATCCTTTTTGATTCCCAAAACATTTTACGTTTATTGCAGGGTGTTTTGGTAACTTTTCAAATCGCCTTTATTGCGATTTTTTTCTCGTGTATTTTTGGGTTTGCGCTTGGGTATTTGATGACTTTATCAAGTCGATTTTTGGGCTTTGTGTGCCGCTTTTATTTGGAAGCTATTCGTATTATCCCGATTCTAGCGTGGCTTTTTATCGTGTATTTTGGGCTTTCTTCGTTTTTAAATCTCAATGGAATCTGGGCGTGTATTCTTGTTTTCAGTTTGTGGGGGATTGCAGAAATGGGCGATTTGGTGCGGGGAGCGATTTCGAGTTTGCCACGGCATCAAAGTGAAAGTGGAAGGGCTTTGGGTTTAAGTGAGATTCAGATTCAAATTTTTATTATCTTACCCCAAAGTTTTAGGCGGCTTTTGCCCCCGCTAGTCAATCTTTTTACGCGTA
Source organism: uncultured Helicobacter sp. (assembly GCA_944325475.1). Classification (GTDB taxonomy): domain Bacteria; phylum Campylobacterota; class Campylobacteria; order Campylobacterales; family Helicobacteraceae; genus Helicobacter_D. The sequence continues at coordinate 8,429 of CALVAF010000144.1, read as the reverse complement.
TGATAAAGACGACTTCATTAGCTGCACTTATTGGAGTTAGCGATATGTTAAAGGTCGGGCAGCAAATTATTGAAGTTAATCTTATCAGCTACCCACAGGCGAGTTTTTGGGTCTATGGCGGAATCTTTGTGCTTTATTTTTTGCTTTGTTATCCTCTGTCGCTTGTAGCGCAGAATCTGGAAAAAAGACTTGCATAAAAGAGTTGATATTTTTAAGGAAAAAATGTTAAATGATATGAGTAATGAAGTGTTGTTGAGTGTGTCGGATTTGGTGAAGAATTTTGGGGATTCTGTGGTGTTAGATTCCATATCTTTGGAGGTCAAAAGAGGTGAGGTTTGTGCGATTTTGGGACCTAGTGGATGTGGCAAAAGCACTTTCTTACGTTGTATTAATGGTTTAGAAAGTATTAATGGGGGCACCATTACCTTTGGTGGAGAGGTGATTAGCGCGGCAAATAAGGCAAAGATTAATTGGAGCAAGATTCGTCAAAAAATCGGAATGGTGTTTCAAAGTTATGAGCTTTTTCCACATCTAAGTGTGCTAGATAATATTCTCTTAGCACCACTAAAGGTGCAAAAACACAAGAAGAAGGAGGCGAGTACTCAAGCACTCAAGCTTTTAGAGAGGGTAGGGCTATTGCACAAAAGGGATTCTTATCCTAAGGAATTAAGCGGAGGGCAGAAGCAGCGAGTAGCGATTGTAAGGGCATTGTGTATGAATCCTGAGATGATGCTTTTTGATGAGGTGACGGCATCTTTGGACCCCGAAATGGTAAAGGAGGTTTTAGAAGTGATCAAGGAACTTGCTATGCAGGGAATGACGATGATTCTTGTAACTCATGAGATGAAGTTTGCCCAAAATGTCGCAGATAAAATCGTGTTTTTTGATAGTGGTAAAATTGCTGAAATTGCAACACCACAGGAGTTTTTCTCAAGCCCTAAAAACCAGAGAGCAAAGCGATTTTTAAGTATTTTTGATTTTTAGGGGAAAAGGTAAGGTATTAAAAGAGTTTTGTTTAAAGCAATGCATAGTTATAAAGTGGCAGAGATAAATGCAGGCATAGAATCTAATAGAATTCAAAACTTGGATTGTTATGACTTTTAGCCAAGCTTTGTAATGAAGGAGTAATAGAAATGCAGAGGGTTTCCACTGCATCATTGCAAGGAATAAAATGGCAAAGCGGTGCATAGAACTCATTTGCACTTGTGCTTTGTTGATGTGAGGTGCAACAAGAAAGTAATAATTGTATAGAAATAGAATCAAGAATCAAAGCACTCACCTTTGATTTTGTAACTGCCTTATTGCTTTTTTTGTGATTCTAATATGGATTATCATGACTCTTAATGAAGTCTTGTAATGACACTAGAGATAGAATCAAGAGTAATTGAAGGTTATGGTTTTTTTGTTATGCTTATGGGCTATCTTGCAAAGGTATGTGAGAAATTGCAAAATCAGCTTTATTCTTCTTTTGTTGTATCTTCTTGCCTCTCTTCTTCTTTAATGGCTTCAAGGTTGAGGTTAGAGAGGGTTGCAGCAATCTCTCTTGTGACATTGATAACGCCATAAAGCCCCATAGATTTAAGCTCTGATTCAAGGATACTATCGCGAGTTTGGACGATGATTTTAGTGTATTTAGAGAGGGCTAAAATATGCCTACAGGCTTTTTGAATTTTCACAGGTGATTCAAGGCACAAAATCACCGCCGTAATTTTTTGTATCTCCACTTCTTTGAAAATCATCTTATTTGTAATATTGCCATAGATGATTCTATCACCCTTTATAATGCCTTTTTCAACCCTTTCATAATTAGAGTCAATTCCAAAAACCTCGACATCATAGTCTTTTAAAAAATCAAAAATCTTTTGCCCCACAAGCCCATAACCGCAGATGAGAATGCGTTTTTTAGGGTTTTCTTCCTCTTGCTGCTCTTGGGTGTGCTTGGGGGAGAGCTTTTGTGGAATCCTAATAAGCTTTAGGGTAAAAGCGGCGCATTTGTCGAGATTATCAAGGATAAAAGGTGTGGTAATCATCGAGAAAATGACCATAAGTGTAAGGAATTGGTGGATTTCTGTTGGAGTGATTGTGGCAAAAGATCCTGCTCCAAAAATATGCTTCAAAATCCCGCCATCTAGCTGTAAGTTTAGAATTTGATGTTGGCTTGCAAGCAAGAAAATTGCAAAAGAAAATTCTCCAATTTGTGAGAGGGAGAGGGCGACTTTCATTGCGATTTTTGTCCCTCTAAAGAGGCTTAGGAAAAGAAATATAATGAGGGTTTTGGCTAAAAGTGTGAGGAAAACAAGGGCGATGATAATGGCAAAATATTTAACTAAAAAGACAATATTCACTTGCATTCCTATGGTAATAAAGAAAACTCCAAGTAAAAGGTCGCGGAAATACACTAGTACAGAAGCCACTTGGTATTTATAAGGGGTGCTTGAGATAATCATGCCTGATAAAAACGCACCAAGTGTCATTGAAAACCCAAAGGATTGGCTTAAAAACGCCGAACCCAAAACAATTAAGAACACGGTCCCTACGAAAATTTCATCGGTTTTCATTTTAGCCGATGAGCGTAGAATGATTTTAGCTAAGAATCGTCCCGGTAATAAGAGTAAAATCACAACGATAAAAGCCGAGATTCCAGTGGTTACTAAGAGATCGCTTAAGGGTAAGTTTTTGCTACTTAAAAGCTTAATCATTAAAAGAATAGGAATCACTGCTAAATCTTGGAAAATGAGAATCCCAACAGAAGCGATTCCATAGGAAGTTTTGGTTTGATTAATTTCATTGAGATGCTTTAAGACAATCGCGGTAGATGAGAGGCTAATCGCACTTGCTATGATGATGGAGGTGTCGAAATTAAACCCAAAAAGAGAATAGCAGATAAAAAAGAAAAAGAGAATGGAAAGCCCAATTTGAAAGCCGCCAAACAAAAAAACTTCCTGTTTGATTGAAGACATTTTTTTGAAGCTAAAATCAAGCCCAATCATAAACATCAAAAAGACGATTCCCATTTCAGCAATTTCGCTTAAATCAGTGGAATCTTCTACTCTAAAATTAAAAATATAAGCCGTCAAAACCCCCGTTACAATGTAGCCAATAATCGTTGGAATTTTGAGTTTGTTTAAAATAATGCCAGAGACCACTGCCATCGCAAAAGCGCAAACAATCACAAATAAAATATCTATGGGATTTCCTTAAAAATAAAGTTTTTGAATTATATACCAAAGTGACAAGAAGTTACAAGGGGTTTTTTGAGGGATTTGGGAAAAATTTCATTTTTTATTAATAATAAGTATTATTATAATTATTTTTTAAGAATATTTGTTTTAAACTCTGCATTTTGAAAATCAAAATTTTGGAGAAAATTATGGAAAAAATCGGATTATTTTATGGAAGCGATAGTGGAAATACCCAAAGAATCGCAGAAAAGATTGCGCAAACTTTGCAAGAAAAAAATGCTAAGGAAGTGGAAAATTTTGATGTTGCAAAGGCTTCCAAAGAAGATTTGAAAGCTTTTAAAAATCTAATTCTTGCAACCCCAACTTATGGGAGTGGCGATATTCAAGGAGATTGGGAAGATTTTTTGGGGACTTTAAGCCCGGCGGATTTTGAAGGGAAAGTCATTGCTCTTGTTGGGCTTGGCGATCAAGATACTTATAGTGATACTTTTTGTGATGGGATTGCTGAGATTTATAATCAGGCTAAAAGTGCAAAAGTGATTGGCAAAACTAGCACAGAGGGCTATGAGTATGAAGAATCAAAAGCAGTTATCAATGGGGAATTTGTGGGATTAATCCTAGATGAAGACAATCAAGAGGACCTAACAGATACAAGAATAGAAAAATGGTGTGAGGCTATTGCTGGGCAGTTTGCTTAAAGAAAAGTGTGTTTAAAAGCAAAAACTTTTCTCTTTTTGGAGGGTGTGCTTATTTGGAATTAATACAGATAAGTACACCCTCTAAAATCATATCAATATCCCCATCTAAAATTCCTTCAACGTTGCTATAAGCGATGTTGGAGCGTAAATCTTTGACTTGTTGGTAGGGGGCTAGGACATATGAGCGGATTTGATGTCCCCAACCAATCTCGCTTTTGTCGTCATTGGCAATTTGTTCATTGCGCTTTTGAACTTCGAGCTCATAGAGTTTGGATTTTAGCATTTTTAGAGCGGTGGCTTTGTTTTTGTGTTGGCTTCTGTCATTTTGACACTGCACGACAATTCCTGTGGGAAGGTGCGTGATTCGAATAGCTGATTCAGTTTTGTTGATATGCTGTCCGCCTGCACCACTTGCGCGATAAGTGTCGATGCGTAAATCTTTCTCTTCAATTTCAATAGCGATATTATCATCAATCTCTGGCGTTACTTGTACGGAAGCAAAGCTTGTGTGGCGTTTGGCATTAGAATCAAAAGGCGAGATTCTAACAAGCCTGTGAATCCCATTCTCAACCTTTGCATAGCCATAAGTATTTTCTCCTTTGATGATAAAGCTTGCATCCTTGATTCCTGCCTCATCACCCTCTTGATAATCTAAAAGCTCAACTTTAAACCCACGCCTCTCTGCCCATCGCAAATACATGCGATAAAGCATGCTTGCCCAATCTTGTGATTCTGTTCCACCAGCTCCCGGCGTGATAGTAAAAATTGCGTTGTTTGAATCAAGCTCCCCATTTAACATAACTTCAATTTCTGCTTTTTTAATCTGTTCTTTTAGCGAAGTGGCTTCGCCAAAAAGCTCTTCTAGCGTCGCTTCATCATCACTTGATAGTTCAAAAAGCTCTTTTGCATCGCTCAAAGCTAGGCTTGCTTCTTGGTATTTTTCTAGCTGCCTTAAGCAACGCTTTTTTTCTTTTTGGTATTCTCCAGCTTTTTTGGAATCTTCCCAAAATTCCTTTTGTTGTTCTAGTGATTCAATCTCTTTAATTCTTGATTCTAGCTGACTTGGTTGCATAATTTTTTCGATATTCTGCCGTTTGATTTCAAGTTCTTTAAGCAATTCGCCATATTCATAATTATCCAAAATTATTCCTTTATTTTATAAAATTCTTTTGCAAAAGCCTCGATTTCTGCGAGGGCTTGGGCGGTGCTTTGGTAATGCACGATATGGTTAAAAGATTCTTTTTTATAGACTTTATCATAATATTCGACTAGCAAAATTTCTGTAACCTTTTGCAAATTTCGGGAAAAAAAGGCGTCATTTGCCTCCTGCCAAAATTGCTTTTTCATAAAGGGTGCGATTTTTTGCATCGAGGTTTTGAAAAAATGATTTGAAATTTTACCATATTGTGCTATGATTCTTTGAATTCTTTGCTCTAAGGAAGAGAGGATAAGAATCTTTGGGGCATTTTGGTAAGCTTGATAAAGTGGAGTGGGTAAAATGAGATTCCCCATCTTTTTGCTTTCTCCTTCAACTAGCACAAAAGGGGCATTTTGTAATTCCCTTAAACGCTCAAAAATGAGATTTTGAAACATCTTAAAGCTAGGCTGATTCCCGCAAATCCCACCAAAGCTAGAGCCAAGATGCCTTGCTATTTTCTCAATATCTAAAGAATCATTAAAAGACTTGATGATTTCGCTTTTGCCGCTTCCTGTGGGTCCAATTAGAGTGATGAATCTGTGTGGTGGGGCTTGCTCTAGGCTTTGGGTTATGGCTTTACGATAGGCTTTGTAGCCACCATCTAATACTGAAATGCGATAGCCAATGTGCCGCAAAATAATCGCAAAAGAATGGCTTCGCATACCACCTCTAGCGCAATAGATTCGAAAGGGTGTGGCAGGTGTGATAAGATTTTTTAGTTCCAAGAGGTGGCAGGAGATGTTTTGAGAGATGAGACTTGCTCCAAGAATCTTTGCTCCAAAAGAATCCTTTTTATAAAGTGTGCCAACTTCTTCAAACTCATTATCTTGCAAAACTGGAAAATTCACTGCTTTTGGGATATGAGAATGAGCGTATTCTCTGGGGGAACGGGTGTCGATGATGAAGGGAAGATTTTGGTTTAAAAAATCTTGGATTTTAATGTCTTTTTCCACGTAATGATTCCTTAATAAAATGAACAAAGTATTGTAGCAAAAAATTTTTATAATTATTTACTTAAATATTTAATTTAGTTATTAAAATTAAGTTAAGATTTAAGTTTGTATAATTCGCCATGGTAATTTTTAATTAAGGAGAGGTGTATGGAAAAAATTTATAAGGTTGAAATTATAACACGTTCTGAAAAATTAAATATTTTAAAAGATTCACTCTCACAAAAAGGAATCAAAGGCATGACCGTGAGTAATGTTATGGGTGCTGGAAATCAAAAGGGTAAAACAGAGGTGTATCGAGGGAATGAAATGCAAATTGATTTGCTGCCAAAGATTCGTGTGGAGATTCTAAGCAAAGAAAGTGCGGTTAATGAAATCATACAAGTCACCAAAGATTGCCTTAATACTGGAAATGTTGGTGATGGTAAGATTATCATTTCGCCAGTGGCAAATGTGATTAGAATCCGCACCAATCAAGAGGGAATTGATGCAATTTAAAGGGGTGGTGATGAAAAAGTTAGTGTTGTTTTTGTTTTTGGTGGTTTTTGCTTTTGGTGCAGAGAATGTGGCAGTATCTGTGGATATTTTGTTTTTGATTGCGTGTAGTGGGCTTGCTTTACTAATGACGCCGGCTCTTGGAATGTTTTATGCAGGAATGGTGAATCGCAATAATGTCCTAAGCACGACAATTAACACGCTTGTGCTTTATGCCTTGGTGGCTTTGCAGTGGATTATTTTGGGCTATACGCTGGCTTTTGGCGATGATATTGGGCTTGTTGTTGGGAATTTGAATCATATTTTTTTAGTGGGGATTGAAGGGCAGAGCGTAGGTGGGGTGAGTGAGAATCTTTTTATGTTTTTTCAAATGCTTTTTGCGGTGATTGGTGCGGCGATTATTACAGGTTCTTTAACGGAGAGAATGCGATTTGGGGTGCTTTTGATTTTTATTTTATGCTGGAGTACTTTGGTTTATGATGTTTTGGTGCATTGGGTTTGGGGTGGTGGTTGGCTTATGAAGATTGGTTCTTTGGACTTTGCTGGGGGAGGGGTAGTGCATATTGCTGCTGGAGTGGCTGGGCTTGTAGGCTGCATGATGCTTGGGAAGCGGAAATATGCTAAAGGGATTATGCCACATAATCTACCGCTTTCTTTTATTGGGGCAATTTTTCTTTGGATGGGGTGGCTTGGGTTTAATACTGGAAGTGCCTTGAGTGTGAATTCTGTAGCGGTGAATGCTTTTTTGGTAACGAATTTTGCTGTGGTTGGGGCAATGCTATCATGGATGTTAGTAGAGTGGGTCAAATATGGTAAGCCAACTTTGCTAGGAAGTCTCACGGGAATTGTAGCGGGGCTTGTGGCAATTACGCCTTCAGCGGGGTTTGTTACGCCTTTTGTGGCGGTTTTTATCGGATTTGTTGCTTCGCCCATTTGTTTTTTTGCAATTAGTTATTTGAAAGCTAAAATGGGTTATGATGATACTCTAGATGCTTTTGGGTTGCATGGGATTGGGGGGATATGGGGCGGCATTGCCACAGGGCTTTTTGCGACAAGTTCAGTGAATGGAATCATTGCTAAAGAAGCTGCAAGCGAGGGGCTGTTTTATAGTGGTGATTGGAGTTTGCTAGGTGTGCAGATTGTGGCGATTGTGGCGTGCTTTGTGTTGTCTTTGGTGGGGAGCTTTGTGATTTTAAAGGTGATTTCTCACTTTAGCCCACTTAGAGTAGAAGAATCTCAAGAGATTAATGGGCTAGATCAGTCTTTGCATGGGGAGATTGCGTATCGTTAGAGTGTAGGAAGTTTAAGATAAGATTAATTTTGTTTTTTTGGATATGGTCTTTGATTTGATTCCCACTTGGTTTTGGGGTTTGGGAGCTTATCCATTTTTTTGGGGAGTAGGCTTGGATTTGAGTGAAAAGATTGAGGAGTTTTTGACTATCAAGAATTGGGGGTTTATGTTGGCTAATGCGACCTTTTGGTCGGCTTTAAAAAGTTTGATTTGGTCGATAAATAAGGCTTTATCTCCTTTGAAGCTGTGGAAAAAATCAAGAATCTTAGAAGGACGCATTGAAAAGAGGTGAGCGATTTTGATGTGATTGCTAATGAGAAGTAGCATTTTTTTCTTAAGGGCTTTTGGGATTTGTATATCAAGGAATGATTCCACGATTTTTGGGTCATCATGCTTGCTTGAGTTTCCAAAATTTCTATAAGCATAGGGTTTTGCAATATCATGATAGAGGGCGGTTAGTTTAAGGAGTAAAGAATCCTTTTCTAAAAGCTTTAAAACTTCCATTGTGTGTACGAAAACAGAGGCTTCTAGGTGGTGGAGATTACCTTCTTTTAGTGTGGTGAGTGCATAGAGTGAGGGGAATATTTCGCCTAAGATTCCAAGCTCAAAGAGGGT
>CALVAF010000143.1 GCA_944325475.1 uncultured Helicobacter sp. | reverse complement strand
ATAGAGTGCATGAGAGTATGATATGTTTGAGCAGTAGCGTAGTTGCTAAAAGATTTCCATTGTGGTAACGCATATAAAGAATCTCTGCGATGTTTTTTTGCATTTTTGGAGTCTGTGTGATTTTTATGTGTGGAAATCTCTAAAGTATGAATATCCAAACTCCCTTGATATTCATACTTTTTCACAATATTTTTTGCCTTTTGTAAATTCTTAGAATCTAATTTTTCTAGCTTTGCCCTTGCGATATGGAAAGCTAGAGGATTGGTATCAAAGCCATAGCATTGCGTGATTTGAGAATCCATAAAGCTACTGCCTACGCCACAAAAGGGGTCAAAGAGAGATTCTATATTGCAATGATATTTTTCTACCAAAGCACTCAAGAGATTAGGGCTAAAGGCTTCTTTATAAGGGAAAATCTCGCTTAGACTACCACTAGAATCGCCACTATTTACAAGGCTTTCAAAATTTTTATCAAAGGATTTGAGAATCAGCATATTATCCTGTGTATCAAGGCAATGTGTATTAGGGTAAGTAGCGCTTGAAATGGACTTTTTGTTGTTATCAAGAGATTTTTTAGGAGTCGTATTTTGCTTGGATTCTTTGTTGTTTTTTATCTTGTGTCTAGCTTGTGATAGTATCTCGGAATTTAGTGTTTTTATGGATAAGGGATTTTTATTATATGCTAGTCTTTGTAGAGCCTCTTTGCAATATTTCTTTGATAGCTCAATACCAATAAATTGCCTCTTTAGCCTTTGTGCTACTGCTGCCGTTGTGCCTGTGCCAAGAAAAGGGTCTAATACAATGTCATCTTGATAGGAATACAATTTCAAAAGTCGTTCTATTAGCTCCTCTGGATAGGGGGCTGGGTGTAAGTCTTTTTTAGCATTATTGCTAGCACATAGCACATTAGGAAAGACTTGTCCTATATCAATATCGATATGGTCTTTAGAATCTAATGCGTAGATTTGATTATTCATATATTCTTTACAATCTATTCTTTGTTGTCTATTGCAATCTTGGATATTTTGAGTTTCTAAATCTTTATCAAAATACCATACATTTTTTGTCCATGCTTTAAATTCTTCGGCACTTATGTCGCTTTTTGTCAAATCACCTTTATGGATTCTATGTTCTTTATAAAAGACTAGCACTGCCTCACCAAGTGGTCTAAAAGAGGGGCAAGATGGGCTTTTCCAACTTCCCCATGCTGTATTATTTCCTTGAAAATGTCGAATGTCTTTGCCCTTATGCCAAGTAATAAGCTCAAATTCTTTAAAGCCTATTGTGTTTAGAATCTGCATAATATGCACGGATAAAAACCGCACCTCTTTTGATTCTTTATTTTTCACAGCAAAAGGCACATTGACACAGATTCTACCACCTATCTTTAACACACGGTAGCATTCGCTAAAGGTAGCTTTCATAGAATCTAAATAATGCGTAAATTCTAAATCATCATTATAACAATCGTATTTATGGGCAGCATTATAGGGTGGACTTGTGATGATTATGTCTACACATTCACTGCCAATATGATTTTTTAAGATAGAAAGACTATCGCCACAAAGAGTTTCTTGAGTTTGTAAAATATTGTCCATTATTTTTACCCAAACACCCTCTTAAAGATAGAATCTACATTTTTGGTATAGTAGCTGTAATCAAAGCATTGGCGGATAATCGCCTCGCCGCTCTTAGAATCTATTTTAGATTCTGTAGAATCTATGCCATCACTAGATTCTATACCACCTTTAGAATCTCCACCCTTTGCGCCCCCTTTTGAAAGCAGCTCTACAAGCTCATTATCGCTCAAAAGATATTGTAGATATAAGGATTCGCCCTTTTCATTTACCGCTTGCCTCCCTTCTTGCAAGGCTTGCCAGACTTTCATCGCATTTCTTTGCACGATTTTATAGGCATCTTCGCGGCTTACTCCGCATTTAGGAAGCTCCAGCAAGATTCTCTGTGAAAAGACCAAGCCCCCCGTGAGATTAAGATTTTTTAGCATATTTTTGGGATACACGACTAGCTTATCAACTAGCCCTGTGAGACGCGCTAACATAAAATCTGTTGTGATAAAAGAGTCAGGCAGGATAAATCGCTCCACGCTTGAGTGGCTAATATCGCGCTCATGCCATAGCGCGACATTCTCCATAGCTGGAAGCGCAAAGCTGCGTATCACGCGGCAAAGCCCAGTGATATTTTCGCTTAAGATGGGATTGCGTTTGTGGGGCATCGCAGAGCTGCCTTTTTGCCCTTCGCTAAAGTATTCTTCTGCCTCATACACCTCGGTGCGTTGCAAATGGCGGATTTCCACCGCGATTTTCTCACAGCTACTTGCTAGCAACGCCAAATCGCTCATAAGCCTTGCGTATCTATCTCGCTGAATGACTTGGTTACTCACAGGGGCGGCTTGTAGCCCCAAATCCGTACATACAAGCTCTTCTAGTTCTATGGGGGTATGAGCGAGATTGCCCATTGCACCGCTAAGTTTCCCCACACTGATGACTTGCAATGTAGATTCTAAAGCCCGCAAATGCCTTGTAAGCTCATCATACCATATCGCACACACCAGCCCAAAGGTGATAGGCTCACCATGAATGCCATGACTTCGCCCCACCATTAAGGTATCTTTATGCTCATAAGCCCTGCGTTGTATCGCCTCTTGCAAGCTTTTAACATCATTGATGATAATCTTTAGAGAATCTCGCATTTGCAATGCCACAGCAGTATCAATCGTATCGCTTGAAGTGATTCCATAATGAAACCACCGCGACTCTTCGCCTAGAGATTCTGCCACACTCGTGGTAAAAGCGATAAGGTCATGCTTAGTAACTGCCTCTATTGCATCGATTCTTGCTATATCAAATCTCGCATTTTTGCAGATTTTCTCACAATCAGAATCTGGGATTAGCCCTAGTTTATTCCACCCACGCACTAGGGCTTTTTCTACTTCTAGCCACGCACTATATTTCGCCTCTAAATCCCAAAGTTTTTTCATCTTTTCTCTAGCATAACGCTCTATCATATCAATCCTTTTAAAATGTGCTACAATATCCTAACATAATACCACTTAAAAGTTACAGAATGCCCTTTATAAAGCAAAAATTTTATTTCCAAACTCCGCTTAAAGCCTATTTGTTTTTAATGCGAGAATTAGGTTTAACTATGGCACAAGCTCAAAGTTATATTAATAAAGGTAGGGTGGTTTATGCGGGTGAGATTCTAGGGAATAATGAGAAAAATAAGCTTTTAGAAAAGGAAGTAGAAGTGTGGGTTTTTAAGCCACATTCTATCGGGCTTAAGCCTATTTATGAGAATGCAGATTTTGCTCTTTTTAATAAACCTGCAAAAATGCTAATCCACCCAAAAGGGCGATTCTCTCATCATAGCTTGATAGATGAAGTGCGTGAGGCTTGTGGTGAGGAAGCGGCTTTGATTCACCGAATCGACAAGGAAACAAGTGGTTTGGTGCTGGTGGGTAAGCACAAAAGGAGCGTTGTAGAGCTTGGGGAGTTGTTTGCAAAAAATCAGATGAAAAAGAAATATTTAGCCCTTGTTAAAGGGCAAATGTGTGGGGACTCATTTGTAAAAGAGGCAGGGGGTGTAAAAGATAGCAGCAGGGGCAGGATTTTTGGGGATTTTTGCTTCTTGCTACCAATTAGCGTGCAAGCAAAGGGTGGGGATTTGAGTGTGCGTTCGGTGTTTTTGGGGCAGGATTTGGGGGGCAGAGGGGATTGCGAGGCTAGAGGGGCTTTGGGGCATGATTGTAAAATTGGTGATTCTGGGTTTTGTGATTCTAAGCCCCATAATTCTAAGCTTTATGATTTGAAACCTTGCAATTTTGGATTTCTGAATTCCAAGCCCTATGATTCTAAATTTGCCAAGCGCTTAGAGTTTAAAGAAACAAAAAGTGAATTTGAGATTTTGGGGGATTTTAAGGGGAATACTTTACTTAAAGTGTATCCCATAACGGGCAGGACACATCAGATTAGAGTGTGCCTTTTTGCGCTTGGCTTTCCGATTTTAGGCGACCCGCTTTATGGCTGTGAGGATTGGCAAAGTCGGGAATATTTGGAGAGTGAGTTTATAGGGCAGAATCAAGATTGCGGGCTTTGTGTGGAGAAAAGAAGAGGGTATTTTGGGGACGAGCGATTGATGTTGCATGCATATAGCTTGGAGTTTTTTTATAAGGGTGTGGCGTATTGTTTTAGGACTTGTGAGGGGTTTTGCCTGTAAAATTAACTAATTTTTTACAAAAAAACCATAAGGATTTTGTATGCAAAGGCGAAATTTTTTAATTGGGGTTTAGAGGCATTGATTCTAGCATACAAGATAGTGTGATTGTTTTGCAAGGCTATGAGGCAAGGATTTTTATTGGCTGGGGGGGGGGGGACTTGCTTTTTAGCAAGGCAAAGTCTTTTAATGAGAGTAAGATAATCCATAAGGTAGCTATATGCTACGGGGATAATACCAATGGTATGGCAGTGGTTTATCCTTAATGATAGGGTGGTTTTGGCGGTGAATAAGGAAGATATGAATCCCAAGATCATGTTTGCTTGCAAGAGTAAAAAACAAGTTTTGATGATGTGTGGTATATGCAAAATTCTGTTGGGATAAGCATTTTTTGAGGTGGTCTTGCAAGTGGGCATGGGCTTTTGCAAACTAAGGCTGATAAAAGTGGCAAGAGGGCGCACAATCAGTAATGGCTCATGTGGCAACGCTTTGGGGGACGTAATCACTTTGGCTGTGTGGTTGAGATTGTAAGCAGAGAGTGGGTATGCTGTCGTGTATATGGGAGATAGGGCAAATGAGTTTTTGTATAAAATGGTTAAGTAAAGAAAAGTATAATCCCAAGAATCCTAATAAAAATATCTTAGATGAGTGGATAGCCTTAGAATAGGGAAAAAATAGGCTAGATTCTAACAATGGCTTTGCTTTTGAAGCTTTGAGGTACTTATCTGTGTGAGATTGGAATAGCAGCTGAGACAAAGGAGAATATGTCTATGCTGCTTTGATTTAATGCTAAACGCACAAAAGGCAGTAGAATCTAATTTCTATGTTTAATAGTCCTGATAGCTTGAAGTTTGATAAGCTTGGGTGGTTGTGGATTTAAATTGATAGGAAATATTCTAATAAAGGCGAGTATGGGGGCATGGGCTAGTGGTTTTTTAAGCGGAGCTGTGGAGTGTGAGGTAATGGGAATTGCCTTTGGTTTTGATTACGCAATGGTGTTTGTGGGTATGCAACGCCCCGCAGAAAAGAGGGCAAAGCTATTATCTAAAGGGAGGAGATTCCACTCCAAGAAGCATGACTGTGAGAGATGCAGGAAATGGTGGAGTGATTGAGACTTAAGGCTTCTATAAAAAATTAAATCAATTTGGCAACTTCTTTGGCATGATAGGTGATGATAATATCCGCCCCTGCACGCTTAAAGCCAATCATTGTCTCGAGTAAAACGCGTTCGTAGTCTATGATTCCAGCTTTTTGTGCGAATTTTAGTATGGCATATTCCCCACTGACATTATAAACTGCTAGAGGCAGTAAAGTCCGCTCGCGAATGTCTCTAACAATATCCAAATACGCTAATGCAGGCTTCACCATTAAAATATCCGCCCCTTGCGCTTCATCTTCTAAGCTTTCTAAAATCGCTTCGCGGCGGTTTGCTGGGTTTTGCTGGTAGCTTTTTCTATCCCCAAAGCTTGGGGTGCTTTGTGCCACATCTCTAAAAGGACCATAATAGCTACTTGCAAATTTCGTGGAATAGCTCATTAGCGGAATGTGACTAAAGTCATTGGAATCAAGGGCGATTCGCAAATGCTCTATCATTCCATCCATCATGCCACTTGGGGCGATTAAATCCGCACCGCTTTGGGCTAGAATCAAAGCTTGCTTGCAAAGAATTTCTAGAGTTAAATCATTATCCACGGAATTGAGTTTTGGGTTTAAGATTCCACAATGTCCATGGTCGGTGTATTCACAAAAACACAAATCCACACAAACTAGCATATGGGGGAATTTCTCTTTAATCGCTTTTGTGGCTTGGGCAATGATTCCTTCCTCACTTAGTGCTTCGCTCCCAATGCTATCTTTAATCTTTGGAATCCCAAAAAGAATAATCGAAAAAACCCCTAGATTGCATAACGCCTCACATTCTTTTAATGCCTCATCAAGACTTAGCTGATAGACTTCTGGCATAGATTCTATGGGGTTTTTGATATTTTTCCCATGCGTGATAAAAAGCGGATAGATAAAATCCTTTTTATGTAGAGTATTCTGCGTTAGTATCTCGCGAATATTTGGGTTTAGCCGCATTCTTCTAAGCCGTTTAAACATAATTATCCTTTCAAAGTTTTGTGGGATACTACCCCTTTTATGATAAAATGATTCTGATTTTCTTTGTAAAAATATTCTAATTCTAACCCTTGTGATTCTAAAGTGCTTTTGACAATGTAGATTCCAAGCCCCAAGCCGCTTGTGTTGGATTTGGAATCTTTAAAAAAGGGTTTAGAGTGGTCTTGCAAACTATAAGGCAGTGGAGTTCCGTGGTTTTTGATTCCTAAGTTTTTTTCTTTGAAATAGATTTCAATCTGCCCTTGTGTTTTGTATTTAATGGCATTATCAATGAGATTTTTAATCACTAAGGCAATCATTTCAAAATCCGCATATAAAAAGCATTCTTCTTTAGGCAGGATAAAGAAAGTAGCAATTTGTTCTTTATCTAAAAGCAGCATTTCAAAGACTTTATTTAAGATGTTTTTTAGAGGAATACTGCGTTTGTTTGGGGAGTAGTTGCGTGAGTTTAATTCTTCGATTTTGGCAAATTCATTAATTAATGAGTTAAGCCTCTCAAATACTGAGCACAGCCGCTTTTTATAAAGGGGATTATCAATCATTTCAGCGGTGATTCTGCCCTTTGTTATGGGGGTTTTTAGCTCGTGCATTATGGAGCGTAAAAAGAGATGGCGGGATTGGTTTAAGGCGTTGATTTTTTTAACAGCATTATCAAATTCTTGAGCTAACTCGCCGATTTCATCGTTTTGATTAATTTTGCAGTGAATGTCGGTTTGCCCATTAGCAAACTTGCGAATCTCTTTTTGGAGGGTTTTAAGCGGTAAGAGACTGCGAATCACAAGAGCAAAGAGAAAAACAACGATGATAAAGGCAATGAGGGTGATAAGATAATAATTAAAAAGCCTATCAAAATGAATGTCTCCATACACATGCCAAGTATTTGGGGTTTGCAAAAAGAGATAAATTCCACCTTCTTCTTTGATAATTTTGGCAATCACGCCTTGGTTAAAATTAGGTGTGATGTGGGTTTGGAATCGGCTTAGAATTTCTTGATTTTTGATTTGTACTAAGCCTAGTTCATCGAGGTATTTTTCAATCAAAGCGATATTTCCTCCAAAACGCACAAGCTGGTTAATGGTAGCAAGAAACTGGGTGTATTTGAGCTGGTTTTCATAGGCTTTTTTGTTGATTTCCTCGCGGATAAAGTAGTAAGAAAAGGCACTTAAGCCAACAATGGCAATTAAGAAGAGAATAGTGATTTTTACAAGAATAGAGTTTTTACTCATCGTCTTTAATTTGGAATTTATAGCCAATTCCGCGGATAGAGAAAATGTATTTTTTGCCCCCTTTCTCGATTTTTGAACGGAGTCTTCCGATGATGACATCAATGCTTTTATTGGTGCTATCAGGGCTAATTGAATCAGAATGTGTTGCAATAGAATCACGCGTTAGGGCTTGGTTTTTGTTTTCTATCATGAAGCTTAGAATTTCGTATTCTGCCTTAGTTAAATCCAATAGAGTGTGGTTTAAGAAAATCTCACGACTGCTTTTGTTAAGCAAAAAGGGCGGGCAAGCAATTTCTGTGGAATTAGGCTTTTCAATGGATTTGTAGCGACGCAAAACGCTGTGGATTCTAGCTACAAGCTCTTTTGGATCATAGGGTTTAGGGATATAGTCATCAGCGCCGTATTCGAGTCCTAGCACTCTATCATCGACATCATGCCTTGCAGAAGAAATGATAATAGGGATACGCTTTTCTTTGGCGACTTTCTTGCAAACCTCAAGCCCATCCAAGTTTGGGAGTGTTAAATCTAAAAGAAGGAGGTCAAAATGTCGAGTGTTAATCGCACTCATACCCGTATAGGGTTCGTCATAATTTGTCACATTAATTTCATGGGCTTTGAGGTATTCGCTAAGAATAGTCGCTAACTCTAAGTCATCCTCAATCATTAAAATTTCTAGCATGGTGCTCTCCTTACAAAAAGGAGGATTGGGTATTTTAGGGGGGTAATTAAAAATTTAGGAAAACACCCGCTAGAACAAATATCTCTAATTAAAAATAAATTCTCTTCACAAAGGAGAAACGGATGAAAAACTCTAACTAATGTTGTGCGGAACATTTGTATCTCAAGCCATCCTGCTTGAGACAACGAAATTATAAAATAATATAGTAAATAAAAAGTAAATGAAGAGAAATTTTTCATTTCTGATTCTTTTTTTCATCAATAATGGCTAAAGTGAATTCTAAAAAGTTTAGAATCATATCAACTTTTTCCTCGATATTTCGGTTATTTGGCGATTGCAGTCCTTCAAATAAAACAAGGATTCTCTCTTGAAGATGGTTTAAAAACTTCTCCTCTTCAGAATAATACTTACTTAGCAGCTGCTTTAATTCCTCATTGCTTTTTAAATCGAGCTTTTCGATTTTTCTTTCGTAAGGATTTTGGATTGTGGGTGATTCTTTTTTGGTTTCTTCTGTGGTAATGATGTCTAAAAGTGCGTCTCTCTCAGGCTTTTTTTCTAATGAAATTGTGGAGGTTGTTTCAGTGTCAATTTCAGCTAGGGTTTGTAAAATCGCTTCTTTTAATTCCATAATTGTAATAACCACCTTTCAAATTCGTTAAATTCGATTTTAGAATCCATTTGCACAAAGAGATTAAGCATATTTTCATCGGCTTTGCCATAGTTTTTGCGGTTGCTTGTTAGCCGCTTTAGTGCAATTTTTGCTTCGCTGTTGTTAGGGTTTTCTTGTAAAATAGTTTTGTAGATTTCAGCAGCTTCATAGCGGTGTCCTTGGGTTTCATAAATGCTTGCAAGTGTGAGTGTTTTCATAGAATGAACCAAAACTTTAAAAACAAAATTAAGATGTGATTATAACATAAGATTTCCTAGAAAAATATTAAAAATTTTATAGCCTTAAAATCTTTCATAAAAAAATATTGAAATTATTTTGTTTTGGTAAAAACATCTAAAAATTCGGCGAGTTTTTTAGAATCTTTTTTGCCTATTGAAGATTCTAAGCTGGAATTGACATCAAACATTTTAACGCCAAGATTTCTTAAAGTAGAGAGGTTTGAAATCCCCACTCCACCAGCGATACAAAGATAGTTGCTAGTTTTTTCTTTAAGTGATTCTAGGGTTTTTGGGGGGATACTTTTGCCACTCCCACCACCTAATGTGCTTTTGGAATCTAAAAGCACAAAAGGGCTAATAAAATCTCTTAAATCTTGTTCTTCTTCCACATTCCATGCTTCATAAAAGGCAAAATCCACATTCTCTAAATCCACTTTGCCAAAGCTTCTTCCCCTCACGCCATGGAGTTGCAGCGCATCGATGATTCCGCATTTGTAGAGGTTGATAGCTGCTTGTAGCATGGCTGCATCATCTTTTACCACAGCAATTTTGAGAATTTTTTGGTGGGCTTGCAGGGAGGTGGTAATTTCTTGGAGCTTTTGTGGTGGGATAAAGCGTGGAGAATCTGGAGCTAGGATAAATCCAAGTGCAGCGATTTTTTCTAAATTTGTATGAGGATTGGGGCTTGAATCAAGTTTTGATTCTAGGGCTTTAGCGCACATTAATGCGTCTTCTTTGGAAGTGGTTCCACAGATTTTTAAAAATCCATTTTTAG
>CALVAF010000142.1 GCA_944325475.1 uncultured Helicobacter sp. | reverse complement strand
CCTTGATAGATAATCGTTTCACCCGGTGATTCTTCAGTTCCTGCTAACATACTGCCTATCATCACACTACTAGCACCCGCTGCAAGAGCCTTTGCAATATCACCCGAATACTTAATACCTCCATCAGCAATAAGCGGAATCCCTTCTTTATTGCATATTTCCGCTACATCAGCAATCGCTGTAATCTGGGGAACTCCCACACCAGCAACAATTCTAGTAGTGCAAATGCTTCCTGGACCAATACCAACTTTTACGCCATCAGCCCCCGCATCAATGAGTGCCTTTGCACCCTCTTTTGTCGCCACATTCCCAGCAACAATATCCACCACCAAATATTTTTTAATTTCTTTAATTGTCTCTAAAATTCCGCGGCTATGCCCATGGGCTGAATCAAGCACCAAAACATCAACCCCAGCATCCACTAATGCCTTTGCTCTATCATACTGCAACGCACCAATAGCTGCACCCACACGTAATCTCCCAAAATCATCTTTATTAGAATTAGGGTATTCAATCCGCTTTTGAATATCTTTAATCGTAATAAGCCCTTTTAAAATCCCCTTTTCATTGACAATGGGTAGTTTTTCGATTTTGTGCTTATTCATAATACTCCGCGCATCCTCTAAGCTCGTCCCCACTTGTGCTGTCACTAGCGGTGCTTTTGTCATAACCTCTCTAACCAGACGGCTTAAATCCGTCTCAAAACGCATATCGCGATTAGTTAAAATCCCAATGAGACTGCCCTTATCATCAACCACAGGTACACCCGAAATTTTATAATTATCCGTAATCGCTTTTGCCTGCATCAAAGTCGCATCAGGACTAATGAAAATCGGATCAATAATCACTCCACTTTCGCTCTTTTTCACCTTTTTAATCTGTGCAACTTGAGAATTAATATCCATATTTTTGTGGATAATCCCAATTCCACCAACCCTCGCCATAGCAATAGCGGTGCGGTATTCTGTAACCGTATCCATTGCAGCAGAAACTAAAGGAGAGTTTAAAGCAATATTTTTACTAAATTTTGTCTGCAATGATACTTCTTTTGGCAAAATTTCAGAATAAGCTGGAACCAACAAAACATCTTCAAAAGTCAATGCGCGCGCTCTAATTTTCATAAGCCCTCCTTAATAAGATTTTCCATATTCAAGCCCAAATCTAGCAGTTTTTGCTCCTCAAAAGCAGCACCAATTAACTGCATTCCAATAGGCATTCCCTCACTCTGACTAACAGGCAAAGAAAGCGCTGGAAGCCCTGCAAGATTTACCCCTATAGTGTAAATATCTTCTAAATACATTTGCAACGGACTCTTACACTCATCAAACCCAAAAGCCGTGCTTGGTGCTACTGGAGAGAGAATCACATCACAATCTTTTAAGATCTCATTATACTGCCTTGCAATGAGAGTGCGCACCTTTTGGGCTTTGATATAATACGCGTCATAATACCCGCTACTTAGCACAAAAGAGCCAAGCAAAATTCGCCGCTTTACCTCATCACTAAAGCCTTGTGAGCGCGTTTTAAGATATAATTCTTTAAGATTGGCGATATTTTCTGCTCTATTGCCATAGCGCACCCCATCAAATCTGGCAAGATTCGAACTAGCCTCTGCTGTGCAAATCACATAATAAGCTGCGATAATATAGCTTGTATCAAGCATTTCTTTTTCCACGATGCCATGCCCATTCGCATTCAAAAGATCAATGCTTTTTTGATATGCCTCTTGAATCTCTACATCAGCATCTTTTAGCAAGCTTGGTAAAATCGCGATTTTCATTTTACGCTTGGAATTAAGATTGGCATAAGTGTTTGTGGGAAGGAAATTTGCAGAGGTGGAATCCATTTTATCATAGCCACTTATTGCATCAAATAAAATCGCACAATCTGTGATATTTTGCGTAATTGGTCCGATTTGATCAAGACTAGAGCTATAGGCTACTAGCCCATAGCGGCTAACCCTACCATAAGTGGGTTTTAGCCCCACACAACCACAAAAACTAGCAGGTTGGCGGATACTTCCCCCCGTGTCACTACCAAGTGCTGCAAGTGCGATTCCACCTGCAACTGCCGCAGCGCTCCCTCCGCTACTTCCACCCGGAACCTTACTGGGATTTTTAGGGTTTAGCGTCTTGCCATAGTAACTACTTGCTGTTGTGCTTCCCATCGCAAATTCATCCATATTTGTACGTCCAAAAGGTGCCATTTTGTGCTTTAGTAGATTCTCCACCGCTGTGGCATTATAAGGTGCGATATAACCCTGCAACATCTTACTAGCACAAGTAATCTCCCACCCTTTCACATTGATATTATCCTTAATCGCGATAGGTAGCAATTCTTCATTATAATCTTGTAATTCTCCAACATAAGCATTAAGATTGCTTTTTTCAATCTCTCGCTTCAGATTTACCTTTAGCTCTCTAATGCCATCTTTATCAAGCTCTAAAGCCTCTTGTAAGGTAGGGACACACATCTGAATACTCCATAAATTTATAAAATTTTGGAATTATAAAAAAAGATTGTTAATAAAAGGGTTAAATGGAGTAAAAATTTGAAAGTTTAAAAACCCTTCTTAAGATACTTGCGGCACATAAATTTTTTGAAGGCTCTGCTGTGTTCCCACCCTGAAGCATTATCCAAAAAACCCATTGCACAAGTCTCAAAAAGGGCGAGTGGAATTATATTTATTTTTTCTAAAAAAAGCAAATTTTCCCATAAAAAGTGCTAAAATTTGCTTTTTATAAGGGCATAATTATGGAAATTCTATCTTGGCATTTTTTTCAAGCAATGATGCTCACTCTCTTTGCAGGCGCTTCTAGTGCTATTGGAGCTTTAATTGCTTTCTTTTCATATGCAAATAATACGCGGTTCCTCTCTTTTGGACTTGGATTTTCTGCTGGAGTGATGATTTATATCGCTTTTATGGAGATTCTACCCTCTTCGCTACTAGATTTTAAAGCACATTTCAAAAATTTTGGGGAGGTCATTGGATTATTATGTTTTTTTGGCGGGTTACTCATTAGCCTACTCATTGACAAACTTATCCCAAAAGACCTTAATCCCCACAACCTAAAAAGCGATGAGGAACTCCTAGAACTAAAAATCTGCCCCATTCCACAAGGCAAAAAACCAAACTATCATCCCGGAATCTCCAAAAAAGATTCTCTTAAGCTTAAGCATATGGGGACTCTCACAGCCATAGCCATTGGGGTGCATAACTTCCCAGAGGGATTTGCTGTCTTTGCCTCAAGCCTAGAAAATCTTTCTTTTGGAATCATCATTGCCATAGCCATTGCAATTCACAATATCCCTGAGGGTATGGCAGTATCCTTACCCATTTATCATGCCACTGGGGATAAAAAGAAAGCCTTTTTCTACTCTGCATTTTCTGGACTTGCAGAACCCCTAGGAGCAATTATTGGGGCATTATTCCTCTTTCCGTTTATGGGAGATTTAACTTTAGCAATCACCTTTGCCTTTGTAGCTGGAATTATGGTTTTTATCTCACTTGATGAATTGCTTCCTGCCTCAAAAAGCTATGGAGAAGCTCATGATAGCTTATATGGCTTAATTCTTGGAATGGGTATTATGGCTTTTAGCCTACTTCTTTTACATTAACTCTAAGCCATTGCATTTAAGGCTTGAAATAACGCATCATTTCAATGGTTTCTTTATCCAATTTATAGGGGGTAGTTTTATTTCAAAGTGCAAATTTTAAAAGTGAAGTGCTTTAAAGTGCGATAAAATAGAAGTTTGTTCTTTAGATTACTTCGATTTAAAGTGGAAAATTAAGTTTAGATTTTTTCAC
>CALVAF010000141.1 GCA_944325475.1 uncultured Helicobacter sp. | reverse complement strand
AATCGCCTTTTGATTAACTACTCCACTTGTTTGCAAAAAATACCTTTTTGCAATCCTCTCATCTGTCTCAAAATACGCCCTATCCTGCCCTCCCATAGAACCTATAAAAAAGCAAACATTACCCCTTTGATAAAATTCTTCCACAAATGCCTGCGCAACACTCAAATGACCACCCGTTCCACCACCTGTAATCACCACTTTCATAATAACAACCTAGCAATTTTTTTTGTAATTTTAACACAGCTTAAAAAAGATAAAAATAAAGCATCATTTCATTTTAATTTTTCAAAAAGTTTAAAACTTTTAATACTTTTTTGGCAATAATTCTTCAAAAAAATGTTATGATAAAACACTTTAATTTTATTATTTGGAGGACTATTATGAAAGATATGGAGAATATTTTTGACATCAAATCCCTTGTTATGTCTATATTAATGACACCTGCAGTGGCAAATTTCAAAGGAAATGTGCATGGAGGAGATTTATTGAAATTACTTGACCAAGTTGCCTATGCTTGTGCTTCAAGGTATTGCGGTGAGTATGTTGTTACCCTTTCTGTTGATAGCGTAACCTTTAAATATCCCATCGAAGTGGGAAATTTAGTTACTTTTCTTGCCTCGGTAAATTACACAGGAACTAGCTCCCTTGAAGTTGGAATCAAAGTTATTGCCGAAGATATTCACAAACGAATCGTAACCCACACTAACAGTGCCTATTTTACAATGGTTTGCGTAGATAAAAATGGCAAACCCATAGCCGCCCCAAAACTCGAACCCAAAACACCAACCGAAATCCGCCGTTATAACAATGCAATCAAACGCAAACAAGCCAGAATCGAACTTTCCAAAAAAAGTAGAACCCTAAAAAATAGTAAAAAATAATATGCTATAATTCCCCTTTTTGTAGGGGAAATAATGCAAGAGAAAACAAAAAATGCAGAGAGACAAAAACAAATCAAAAATATCCAGCTTAACGTTATCAAATACCAGCTTAGTAACTTTTGCAAACGTAATTCCAAAGCATTAGCTCTTATTTTCAAAGCGCTTCTTAAAGGTGAAAAAATCACCCCTCAAGACAAATCCAAAAAAACATTCCAATCAACCCCCAAACTATCATCTAAATCACAAAAACCAAATCCCAAACCAACCCAAGAATCAACCCTTCACTTAAAAGAATTAGATTTAGACATACCCATACCAAAGTCACCCCTAAATATTGAAGGTTAAACCCGCAAAATAAGGAAAAACAAATGCGATTCCATATTGTTTTACACCAACCAAGAATCCCACAAAACACTGGCAATATAGGGCGATTATGCTTTACAAGCAATAGCATTTTACACCTTATCCACCCATTAGGCTTTAACCTTTCTCAAAAAGAGCTCAAACGTGCTGGAATGGACTATTGGGACAATCTAGAAGTCTATGAGTGGGAAAATTTATCACAATTTATGGAATCAGCTGCCCAATCAGATACTTCAGAGATTCCACATTTCTACCTCACCACCAAAAGCCAAATACCCTACTATAACGCCCCTTTAAGCAAAGGCGCTTATTTGCACTTTGGACGCGAAGATGCCGGGCTAGATTCCATTCTACTGGAGCAATATAAAAGCCATTGCTACACAATTCCCATGCAAAATAACGCTCGAAGCCTTAACCTTGCTACAAGCGTTGGAATCGTTCTTTATGAGGGCATTAGACAACGAGATTTCACTCCATAACTAACCGCTTTAACAACATTTCACCCCCCTTAACAATCCTCACTTTGTCACTTTGACATAAGGGGCATTGTGTGTAGCAAATCTCTGCAACCTTACTTTCTTTCTGACAAGAATCACAAAATAGCTCCACTTCCACCTCCTCAATAAAAAGCTCCGCCCCCTCACACACACTCCCAATTCTAAACTCGCTAAATGCCCTTTGTAGCAGCACCGCATTGACCCCACTGCGCCTCCCAATCTCCAAATAAACCTCTAAAACCACCTTTGCCTCATTCTCTCTTGCAATGTTCTCGCAATTTTCTATCAATGAAGTCACAATCGAAAACTCATGCATAAAAATTCCCCAGATATTTTATTTCATTTAAAAATAAATTTTAGCTTTTAAAGTGTAAAATATCGCTTTTGTTTGACAAAACATTCCACAAAAGGCAATCCATGAGACATTTTTTAACTTTAGCAGATTTCAGCAAACAAGAAATCCTAGAAATCTTAGAAATTGCAAAATCTCTCAAAAAAGACTTAAAAGCAGGGAAATACAGCAATCTTTTAGAGAGAAAAACTTTGGGAATGATTTTTGAAAAAAATTCTACAAGGACACGGGTTAGCTTTGAAACGGGAATCTACCAGCTAGGCGGACAAGGGATTTTTCTCTCAAGCAATGAAACACAACTTAGCAGAGGAGAGCCTATCAAAGACACCGCACGAGTGCTTTCTTCAATGGTGGATTTAATTATGATGCGAAACCACGAACACGCAAGATTGGAGGAATTTGCACACTACTCTAGCATTCCTGTTATCAATGGCTTAAGTGATAGTTTTCATCCTATGCAGCTTTTAGCCGATTACCTCACTATGCAGGAATGTCAAAAAGATAAGAATCCTATTGTAGCTTATGTGGGCGATGGGAATAATATGGCACATTCTTGGCTGATACTTTCAGCCAAAATGGGCTTTGAACTAAGAATCGCCTCCCCTAAAAATTACGAAGTTTGCGAAAAAATGTATCAGAAAGCACAAGATTTTGCTAAAATCTCTGGTGCAAAACTAATCCTCACTAACGACCCAAAAGTTGCCCTTTTAGGTGCTGATGTAGTCACCACAGACACTTGGGCTTCTATGGGACAAGAGGACGAAAAAGAAGCGAGAAAAAAAGCATTTGAAGGCTATTGTATCACTCCAGATTCCATGCAATTAGCAAAGCCTGATTGCATTTTCTTGCATTGTCTGCCTGCATACCGCGGACAAGAGGTGAGTGAGGAAGTGCTAGAATCAACACAAAGCAAAATTTTCTTAGAAGCGGAAAACCGCTTACACGCACAAAAAGGAGTAATGGTTTGGCTACACCAAAACCGCTAATAAAGCGCAAAAAACAAAATAATTATCAAGAGTTAAAAGAGGCATTATTAAAAGCAAAGAGCAATGTTTCTCTACTCCCTAAAACCCTAGAATCTTTTGAAGATAAGGATTTTATGGCATATTGCTTTAGAGATTCTAAAGATAAGGAATATTATCTGCTCTCTAGTGCTTGTATCCAATCTCTTGTAGAATCCGCTAAAGAGCTTGAAAAAAACAAATACCTCTTCAAACTTGAGCAAGAAATTTACAAAAATATGCCCATTGACTTTGAAGATGTGTGGTGCATTGCGATGAGGAAATTAGGCAAAAATTTCAACAAAAACCCCAAAAATCTCATCAAAAATATTCGCAAACGTTACCCTTATTTGTTTATGGATTTTAATCTTCC
>CALVAF010000140.1 GCA_944325475.1 uncultured Helicobacter sp. | reverse complement strand
AGAAGGAATCATCATCAAAGGGGCTAAAAGCTTAGAATCGCTGCAAATGAGTGAAGTGTTTATTTTTGACAAAACGGGGACATTGACAAAAGGGGATTTGGAGGTGCTAGAAGTGCATTCTTTCTCGCCTAAATGGGATAGGGATTTGATTTTGAATCTTGCTGCAAGCATTGAGGAGCATTACTTCCACCCTGTTGCCCAAGCTGTCGTGAAAGCTGCAAAAGAAAGGCAATTCGTGCATTTTCACCACGATGAAGTGACTTTCATTGTTGCCCATGGTGTTAAAAGTGAAGTCAATGGAAAAAGTGTTGTGATTGGGAGTAGGCATTTTCTAGAGGACGATGAGGGAATTAGTTTTGAACCTTATCAAGTGCAGGTAGAGGGGATTTTAGCAAGTGGTGAAACCCCCTTGTTTATCGGTTATGATTCCCAGCTTTTAGGTGTGATTTTGCTTAAGGATATTTTGAGAGAAAATTCTAAAAAAGCTTTAAGGCGACTTAGGGCAAGTGGCGTTAAGGAAATTATTATGCTAACTGGCGATACAAGGCAAAAAGCCGCACAAATTGCCAAAGAGCTTGGAATTAACCGCTACTATGCTGAGCTTTTGCCCACACAAAAGGCGGAAATTCTAGAGCAGATTATGCAAGAGGGCAAAAAAGTCGCTTTTGTAGGTGATGGAATCAATGATGCCCCAGCCCTTATCCGTGCAGATACGGGTATTGGAATGCACAAAGGTGCGGATATTGCTAAAGCAAGTGCAGATGTTGTGCTACTGCGTGATGATATTGAAGCAGTGGCGGAGGCAAGGGAGTTTGCGACTGCTTGTCTTAACAAAGTTCAAAGGGGCTTTAAAATCACTGTGGGGATTAATAGCTTGATTCTTGCATTAGCAACTTTTGGGAAGTTAAGTGCAATTCAGACGGCTTTTATGCACAATGGCACGACCATCGCTCTTTTATTGGATGCGATTCAAAGAATTAAAATTAAAAAGGGTTGAAGTGCATTTTGTTGTGTTGTTAGCGGTAGCAGCAAGCGGAGTTTTGGCGGTTAAAACCTACCAACAAAGTTATCGAAAATATCAAAAATATCGAAAGAAGAAAACATGAAAAAAGTTACACTAGAAACCAAAAGAGAAGTGGCAAAAATCGGAATGGCAACAAGTCTTTTTTTAACTGCAGGGAGTGCTTTATTTTTAAAAAACAAAACCATGAAGAGAGTGCATGTGGGTGCTGGAATTGCCCTAATTGGCTTCTCTTTGTGGCATTCTTCGCTCTATCCCAAAGAAAAAAGTCCCACTAAAAAGCTAGAGATTTCTTAGAATTTCACACTTCCTTTACTTTTCTTAGGTAAGATTCTTCATTCAAAATTTTAAGGAATGGCTTTGTTTAGAATTATTTTAGGAATTATAGTTTTTATTGCTTTTGTAGGTTGTGCGACGAAAATTCCAAGCCACGAAGAGCTAACACAGAAGATCCCGCTTGAATTTGCCAATGAAAAAACCCTAAAACAAATTGCGATTGCTGCGCCTAGCGAAGTAAAGTCTAATGAAACCAAACTTAGTGAAGCAGAATCTGAAGCGATTCTTCCACCCAAAGAGCAAATGCAGATTCTCTTTAATGATGAGGTTTTGTGGGAACTCATTGAAATTGCAATCCAGCAAAATATGGATTTGCAAATCGCACAAACTCGAATCTTACAGGCAAGAAGTCAGCTAAAGAGTGCATGGGGAGAGATGTTTCCGCAAGTGAATGTGAATTTGGGTGCGAGTGATAGTCACACACGCAGTAATTCCGCACAGGCAGTGGTAGAATCCTCGACTCAAACTTCACAAATTAGGGCTAGTCTTTCATGGGAAGTGGATTTGTTTGGACGATTAAATGCAGCAAAAAATGCTAAAGAATCGTTGTATTACAAAAGCTTAGAAGATTTGTCAAGCGCACAAATTACTTTACTAGGAGATGTGGCAAATCTTTATTTTACACTTCGAGAGACCTCATTAAATATTTTGCTAACCCAAGAAAATATCATTGCTTACCAAGAATCATTAGAGCTAACTCGCCTAAAAGTTGAGAATGGTTTGCTTGATAGCACCGAGTTATTTGACGCACAAGATAGACTGACAAATGAGCAAAACACTCTAGAGCAGCTAAAAACGAGTCAAGAAGAATCCAAGAATGCTCTTTTGGTTTTACTTGATATTAAAAACCTTCCTTTTAATCTGCTTGGGGATTATGCCTTTATTGTGCCTAGTGCCTTTGTGCTTGATACAATTCCAGCAAATGTTTTGCTTTCTCGTCCAGATATTAAAGCTGCGATTCAAACTCTCTATGCGCAAGTTTATAACAAAGCCAATGCTAAGGCAAGTTTGTTTCCTATTCTTTCTTTGAGTGCAGATTTGAGTGATGTTTTAAGCTCTTCAGAGGGGGCTGCGGGGAATCTTGCTTGGAGTATGGCAGCAAGTCTAGCAGCACCGATTCTTAACCGCACCCAATTAACCCAAAATTATTTTTTGCAAGATGCAATGCTACAAGAGTCTTATCTCACTTTACAAAAAAACCTTAATACGGCTTTAAGCGAGATTGAAAATGCAATCTTTAACACTCAAAGTACGCAGTTTCAAAACCAAAATAATATCCAAAGATTCCAGAATGCCCAAAGCTATTATGAATTTTCTTCCAATCGCCGCTCTATTGGTTTGATTGATGAGCTAGAGCATTTGACTAACAAAGCTTCTTTGAATAATTCCCAAAAAAATCTTAATTCCTCCAAAAACGCCCATTTACAAGCCTTAATCGTGCTTTTTAAGGCATTTGGGGGGAATCTTTATCTCACAAAGGATATGAGATGACAAACACACAAAGCATTCTCCAAAACATTAATCCAAAGAAAAATTATAAAAAGTTCTTTTTGGTGTGGGGATTGATTTTTGTCCTCGTTGTAGCGGTGGTCGGTGGAATCTATTGGTGGCAGACAAGAGCGCCAAAGGTTACTTACCAGACAAAAAAAGCCTTTATAGGTGATATTTCAAGCACCATTAGCGCTAATGGGACTCTTTCGCCAACCAATGAAGTATCCATTGGTTCGGTAATTTCAGGAATCGTCGTTGAAGTGTTTGTTGATGTGAATGATAATGTCAAAAAAGGGCAGATTCTAGCCCAAATTGATTCAGAAAGTATTGAACAAAACCTCTACCGCTACCAAGCTCAGCTAGAGAGTGCTAAAGCCCAACTAAGAAGCACAGAAGTTACCCTGCAAGAAAAACAGTGGCAATACCAACAATACCAAGATTTGTATCAAAAAACTAAGGGTAAAACGCCTTCAATCTTAGAGCTAGAAACCGCAAAAACGGCATATAATGAGGCTTTAAGTAATGTGGAGATTAGGAAAGCAAGCATCAAGGAAATCGAGACTTCTATCCGCGCTACTCAAGTGGATTTGCGAAATTCTAAAATTACAAGTCCAATTGATGGTGTGGTTTTGCAACGTTCTATTGAAGCAGGGCAGAGCGTGGCGGCAAGCTTCCAGGCGCCCGAGTTTTTTATCATTGCAGAGAGTTTGGAGGAAATGGAGCTAAATGCCAGCATTTCTGAAGCGGACATCGGTAAGGTTAAAGTGGGGCAAAATGTGGAATTTAGCGTTGATTCTTATCCGACTAAGATTTTTAAAGCCGCAGTGGATAGGGTGAATTATGGTTCTTCAAGCACTTCAAGCTCAACTTCCTCAAGCTCAACTTCCTCAAGCTCGACTACCTCAAGCACAAGTGGGATTGTCAGCTATGAAGCACGAATTTATGTGGATAACAAAGACTTGCTTTTGCGTCCGGGAATGAGTGCAACTGCTGATATTGAAGTGGCAAGTGCGAAAAATGCGCTTTTGGTGCCTTCTAGCGCGTTGTATTTCAAGCCCAAAACACAAGAGGTAACACCCTCTAAGACTTCTTTTAATCCTTTTATGCAAACGGGACCCAAACGCCAAAGACAAGCCTCTACTAATACAAAGAGCAAGACTGCGGTGGGGTCAGTTTGGATTTTGGAAGATGGCATTCCTAAAGAAGTGTCGGTGGAAATTGGAATTAGCGATGGACAAAATACGCAGATTTTAGGTGATTCTATCAAGCCAGATATGCTAGTGATTATCGGGCAAAAGCAGGGCGAGTAGAGGGCTAAAAAATGAGCTTTATTACCCTAAAGGATATTCACAAAAGCTATGGCAAACCACCTAATGTTTTTGAGGCTTTGCGGGGTGTGAATCTGCAAATCTTACAGGGCGAATTTGTTGCTTTGATGGGACCTAGTGGGAGTGGAAAATCCACAATGGCAAATATTTTGGGTTGTCTTGATAGCCCAAGTGGCGGTATCTATGACTTTTGTGGTGTGAATGTGTGTGGGCTAAATTTGAAGCAAAAAGCACTCTTGCGGCGGCATTACATTGGCTTTATCTTTCAAGGATTCAATTTGCTACCTCGCACTACAGCTTTAGAGAATGTTGAACTTCCCTTGTTGTATCGTCAAGTTCCTAAAAAAGAGCGAATGCGACTTTCTATGGAAGCTTTAGCTATGGTGGGTTTGGAGAAATGGTGCCATCATAGCAGTAATGAGCTAAGTGGAGGGCAACAACAACGTGTGGCGATTGCAAGGGCGATTGCCTCTAAGCCGTTATTTTTACTTGCTGATGAGCCAACGGGGAATTTGGATACCAAAAGAAGTGTTGAGATTATGGAAATTCTCTCACGCCTAAATGCGGATTTTAAGATTACCATTTTAATGGTGACTCACGAGCCAGATATGGCGAAATACGCTAGACGTAAGATTGTGTTTTTGGATGGCAAGGTGCAGTCTGATACTGAGGCACAGGCTGATTTGGAGAGCCAGTCGATTTCTTTTGAAACTAACGGAGAGTTTGATTCTAAAATCCAAATAATTCCCCAAAAATCCTCCCAAACTAGCCAAGTAGCCAACTTAGAATCAAAGGTAAATCCATGATTTTAAACGCATTTTTCTTAGCTTTTAGGCAGATTAAAAGGAATTTTTTACGTGCGATTCTTACAATGCTTGGAGTGATTATTGGTGTGGGCGCGGTGATTATTATGATTACACTTGGAAATGGAACGACACAGGTGATTACTGAGCGAATGAGTAGCCTTGGGAGTAATATTTTGCTAGCTTTCCCAGCGCGTGACCAAACGCCCGGAAGAGGGGGCAGAAAGCAGTTTATGTTACAAGATGTCGAGGATTTAAAGCTGCAAGTGGGATATTTGACGAGAGCTATTGCGCCGCTTGCTTCCACGAGCGTTTTAGCACAATTCCGTCAGAGCAATACCCAAACCCAAGCACAAGGAATCGATGCCGAGTATTTTACCGCGACAGATTGGGGAATCACACAAGGTAGGGGGTTTAGCAGGGAGGAATATCGTGCAGGAAGTAATGTTTGTGTCATTGGTGAGAGTGTGCGGAAAAATCTCTTTAGCGCTGATAACACTAATCCACTTGGGGCACGCATTCGGCTTGGAAGCATTGTGTGTGATTGTATTGGAATCCTTGAGAGCAAGGGGCAGGGGGCTATGGGGAATGATCAAGATGATGTGATTTTACTGCCGCTTAAGACTTATCAACGTAGCATTTCAAAGTCTGATTCGCTTTATAATATTAGTCGGTTGATGATTTCTCTAAAAGATGATGTGGATTCCACAGCTGCTACGGGTGTGATTACAGAAGTGCTAAAAGGGATTAGGAATATCCGTGAGGGGCAGAAAAATGACTTTGAGATTATGGATACTAAGCAAATTATTGAAATGATGCAAAGCACAACAGCGAATCTCACGCTATTTTTAGGAGCGATTGCGGGAGTAAGCTTGATTGTTGGGGGTATTGGGATTATGAATATTATGCTAGTTTCTGTGACTGAGCGCACTAAGGAAATCGGCACGCGTCTAGCCATTGGGGCGCTTGAAAGTGAGGTTTTATTGCAGTTTTTGATTGAGGCAGTGACGTTGAGTTCGCTTGGTGGGCTAATTGGGATTATTTTAGCGTTTTTTGGATCGCTTGGGATTTGTCATTTGATGCAGATTCCCTTTGGTTTTGATTATGGTGTGGCAGCGATTGCATTTTTGTTTTCAGCTTTTATTGGGATTTTGTTTGGATATTTGCCTGCTAGAAGGGCTTCAAGGCTTAATCCTATCGATGCATTAAGGCATGAGTAATGGTTTTTATAAAATTCTGAATTAAAAAAAGAGATTAATATTAGGCAATTTCATGTCAATTCTATTTTAAGCATCTGCTCTTAGAGCATTGACAACTTTTTGAATATTTTTGCAAAAAGATTTGATTCTTCTTCCTAAAAACCCCATACAATAAAACCCTTACTTCTTTAAGTAACAGAGGAATTGCCTTACTACCATTTTGTCAATTAAGATTTTCTGTATCACTTTCCCTATTCAAATAATAATGTTT
>CALVAF010000139.1 GCA_944325475.1 uncultured Helicobacter sp. | reverse complement strand
AAAGATATGAAACTTTTAATTAAATTCCTATCTCATAATTATTTGCACTCTCAATTAACAAAAGAAAACTTCGATAGCTCATCAAAGAAGAAATTAAAGCAATAATTTTTGTAAAATCAAGCTTGTGTTATAAACACAAATCCATGCAAATTATTACGACCACAAAGAATGCGGGAATATTTTTTGCGAAATCCTATTCCCCAAAATGTTTGGTTAGGCACAACCGTAGAATCTAGCATGGTAAAACACAGAATAGATTTGATACGAGATTTAGGAGCAAATGTAAAATGGCTTTCTTGCGAACCTTTGATAAGCGATTTGGGTAAGCTTGATTTAAGCGGGATTGATTGGGTGATTGTCGGTGGAGAGAGTGGATTTAATGCAAGAGCTATGCAAGAATCTTGAGTTTTACATATCAAAAAGCAATGCCAAGAGCAAAAAGTAGCCTTTTTCTTCAAACAATGGGGAACTTATGGAAGCGATGGTAAAAGTGAAATAAAAAAGAAAATGGCGCAATGCTAGGCAATAAGCTTTATAGAGAATATCCAAAGTTTGCAAGAAGCAATTCAAACAAAACAGAATTGGATATATAGCAATATGAGCTATGGCAATCAAAGATTTAAAATACAGAACTTGCAAGCTTTTTAAAAAATACGATTTTGCTTAAGCAAAGTGGGGGGGGGGTATTGAGATAGCCTTTAGCATAAGATGTAGAATGCGTTATGTAGTGTGGTAATTTTACATATGCAAACAAAAGATTTTAAAATCTTTGCCATAACTTAAATGTTTGACCTTAATATTTGTATTCAAAGTTTTTATAAACATTCAAGCAAATGGGATTATAGGAAGCATTGTAGGGTGTTGGAGAGAGGGGGGGGGGGGTAGAATAGATTAGAGAAGTACTCATTTATCACTAAAGATTGAAGAGATATGTATCAAAAGGGGCTTTGAAATACAATAACGCCAATAAACCACTACAAAAGAGACAAAAAGATAGAAACATAACTTTTTGTTACAATAAAGATAGGCAAAAGGAGCTTAGATTCTTACTTATTTGGTAATTTAAGAATTTTTATGCTTAGATTCTATATTTTTGTAGTGGCTATGTATTGGGTTTGTGGATTTTTAGGAAGTCTTACATGACAAGTAATCATGTTGATTGCTGTGCTAAAACTTGCAGGAGTGAAACACCCATAAATCCCAAATATCTATAACCAATCTACAATCTATTATAAAAGTTTCTATAGAATCTAGCAATGTTTTACCAAAGCAAAAGGGGTGTGTATGTATCGTTATGTGCTAGGTATTTTTTTGTTGTTTTTGCTTCTTGGTTGTGCAAAGACAAAACATCACTCAAAACAGCATAACAACCAATCCCCAAATGCCCCTATAAGCACCATCGATCTTGGCATAGGCGACAAACCCAATGTGCCGATTAAAGACTATAATGCAAATCTTGATGTAACACTCATAAAGGGCGTCTCTGTATCTAGTGGGCTTATTAGGGATTTTCTTGCTTCTACCAACCCCACCGCACAAAATGCCAACCAAAACCAACGCCTTGATACATCAGATTCTGTAGCGCTAATGAGTGCAGGAGGAGGGGTTTTAACAGTTTGGGCTACTCATGTGGGGAATTGGGTTTGGGGCTATGCGCCTCGCGATAGCTTAAATCTTGGCAGGGCTAGAGAGTGGAAAATCCTTAGTAGGTCAAATGGCAAAGTTAGCTTTGTGAATTTGCAGACAAATACTTGTTTGAGTGCGTATAAAAATGGCGTGATTCATATGCCTTGTGATAGTAATAATCCCGCACAAATTTGGAATCTCAATACCTTTGCGAATCGCGCCACACAGATTCAAAATGAGGCTACTAAGACATGCTTACAAACACCGCTTATTAGAAACACACGCGCTTTAAGTATCTTTCTTGTGCCTTGTGCTAGTGCAAGCACACCGCTAAAAGCAGAGGCAAACATAGAGCAGCAGTGGTATATTACCGCACCCCTTATACGCACCCAGCCGATTTTTTTCACAAACTAGGAGAAAGTTATGTCTAATATATTTTTGAAGCGATATTATAAGCCTTTGTGTCTTTGTAGTATGATGTTTTTGATTTTGACAACTCCCTTGTTTGCTAATATCGAGGATTTTAAAATAGGCACTTGGAATCTACAAGGTTCATCAGCAAGCACAGAAAGCAAGTGGAATGTCAGTGTGCGTCAGCTAATTAGCGGGAGTAATCCTGTGAATATCCTTATGGTGCAAGAAGCAGGTAGCATTCCAAGTTCGGCTCGACCTACGGGCAAAATGGTGCAACCCGGTGGCACGCCGGTAGATGAGTTTGTGTGGGATCTTGGTACTTCTTCGCGTCCGCGCACAGTGTTTATCTACTACGCCCCTATTGATGTAGGCGCAAGACGCGTTAATCTCGCCATTGTTTCAGACAGACAAGCCGATGAGGTGTTTGTAGTCTCTCAAGATAGAATCGCCACAGATATTTCGCGTCCAGCGCTTGGCATACGCATAGGCAATGATGTCTTTTTCTCAATCCATGCTTTAGCTAGTGGCGGCGGTGATGCAAGTGCGTTGGTAACTGCCATACACGATAGATTTGCAGAGATGCCACAGATTAATTGGGTGATTGCAGGGGATTTTAACAGAGAGCCAGCTAGCTTACTTAGCGGGCTTGATAGTCGCGTGAGTGCTAATATCCGCATTGTCTCGCCAAATGTAGCGACACATTTTAGTGCAAGTGGTGCCAATAGAATCTTAGATTATGCCATTGTGGGCAATACCCAACCACAAGGCACAACCCCCACCCTCCCTGCCATAAGTGCGATTTTAATGGCAGCTAGTGTGCGCTCCTACCTAAGCTCTGACCACTTTCCTGTGCGTTTTAGTAAGTTTTAGACAAAGGAGATATGATGATTTCTATACCTCGTATTTTTTGTGCTTGGATTCTATGTTTTGTTTGTGCCTTGCAACTTAGTGCTGCTGAGAGGCAGGATTTGCCTGATTTTACGCCATCATTTTCCCTTCGCAGTGCCTTTAATGGCGTGGCTTTGAGTGTGAGTGATAAGATTAATTGGACTTTGCATGAGATTACTGATACACAATACCTTGATAAGTTTGCTAAAAACGACCCCTTTGCTTCCTTTTCTCTAGGATATGTGCAGTTTTTAAGCGCTGATACGCAAGAGTGTATGGCGATTAGCCCTAGTGGAGTGTTTGTTTTAAAATCTTGCCAAGAGGATTTGGATAGAAATGAGCTAGAGAGTGTATTTTCTCTTATCCCAACGACCACTTCAGCGGTGCAGATTCGCTCCATGGTGCTTAAGGCAGATGAGTGCATAAGTGTGGTTGATGTTGCACAGGGCAGTATTTTTGGGCTGCAGCCTTGCTCTGTGAAATCCCTTAGCTTGATTGATTTGCGTAATTTGATGTTGATTTTGCCTTCTCTTGAGGCTTCTACCCTCATTAATCCTTAGATCTTTTTAAAAAAGGGTGATATGAAACTACAAAAAATACTAAAAGATAGCAATTATAGCCTAGATTGTTTAGTAAAGA
This sequence comes from uncultured Helicobacter sp., assembly GCA_944325475.1. GTDB lineage: Bacteria > Campylobacterota > Campylobacteria > Campylobacterales > Helicobacteraceae > Helicobacter_D. Next base: position 1,429 of record CALVAF010000139.1, on the reverse strand, counting down.
TTCTATAGAGAGTTTAGAATCTAGGATTATTGTTAGGGGGGGGGGGGGAAAATAAAATCCAAACCACTGCTGTATATATCATCATAGAAGTTAAAAAACCAAAGCTAAAAGATGGAAAAGACTAGATAAAGAGCTATTGTAATGCCACAGGAGCGACTATGGCAGTGTGGAGTAATGGCTTGCAGACAAGCTATTTTCACAGAAAAGACCCAAATTATTTCGAGGAAATCCCCAATATTCTCACAAGCGATGAAACCCTTAAAGATATTTTGCAAGAGAAATTTACCTTTGATAATTTAATAGCCATAGATATTTTAAAAACCCAAAAGCGATATGGAAGATGAGGTGCTGGCAAATGCTGGGGTTGATGTCTTTGAGGAGTGTTTTAAACTCATATTTATAAAACCCTATGATGAGCTAGAGGGAGCGAGAAATAAAGATAGGAATCTAGAGTTTAAAAACTATGGACAATCTGATTTAGAGCTTAAAATCAAAATCGAGAAGCTTTTTTCTAAAGCAAAGGATAAATGGGAAGGCGTGTTTAATAGAGATGAGAAAATCCGCCTTAGCCCCTCACATTTAAGTGTATGCGTGGCTTCACTATATAAAATAAAGTTTTTAACTCCAACTTAGAAGTGATTGATGATGCCTTTGAATATTTGGGAAATAAATCTGCTAAGGGCGAGAAAGGGCAGTATTTCACGCCTCGCTATGTGATAGATATGTGCGTAAAAATGCTAAATCCCAAGCAAAATGAAAGTGTGATAGACCCCGCTAGCGGGAGCTGTGGCTTCCCTATCCATACGTGTTTTTATGTGTGGAGGGAGATTTATAGACAAAAGGGTATAGAGGCAAGTTATCTTTTTGCTGCTGAAAAGAAAATCCCAGAGTGCGAAGACTATGTAAAAGAAAAGGTCTTTGGCATTGATTTTGATGAAAAAAGTGTGCGAGTATCAAAGATGCTAAATTGAATCGCAGGAGATAGGCATACCAATGTGCTCTATCTTAATTCTATTGATTATGAGCGGTGGGAGGATTGGGTCAAAGATGATGAGAGTTGGCAAGATGTGTATTTTGATGGTTCTAAGAGGCTTAAAAAATTGCGCGCCACAAAGAATGAAAATAGAGATTTTAGCTTTGGTATTGTGATGGCAAATCCACCCTTTGTTGGGGATATAAAAGAAAGTAGGATTTTAAATCATTGCGAGCTTGGTAAAAACGCTAGTGGCAAGGTGCAAAATAAGGTCGGCAGAGATATTCTTTTTATCAAACGCAATCTTGATATGTTAAAGCCCGGTGGGCGTATGGCTATTGTTTTGCCACAGGGAAGATTTAATAACTCAAGCGATAAATACATACGCGAGTTTATCGCACAAAAAGCTAGAATCTTAGCTGTTGTTGGGCTACATCAAAATGTCTTTAAGCCTCA
>CALVAF010000138.1 GCA_944325475.1 uncultured Helicobacter sp. | reverse complement strand
TGAGAAATTTAAGGGGATTCGTGTTCCTTATGGCATTTATGAGCAAAGAGAAAGAAATACCTATATGGTGCGTATTAAGACTCATGCTGCCTCTATTAGTCCAAACCAACTTTTGATTCTTGCAGAGTTATCAGAAAAATACGCTAATAGCCGTTTGCATATTACTACAAGAGGCGGGGTTCAGCTGCATTATGTTACTTTTGAAAATTTGTTAGAAGTTACAAGTCAATTACACAATATTGGATTAAGTGGTAGAGGAGGGGGTGGCAATACCGTAAGAAATATTGCTTGTGATGCATATTCTGGAGTGGCTTTAGATGATGTTTTTGATGTGGCACCTTATGCAAATGCCCTCACTACAAAAATGCTGGGTTTAAAAGATTCTTTTGGGTTGCCACGTAAATTTAAAATTGCCTTTTCTAGCTCAAATGCCGATAGAGCAATGGCTACAATCACTGATGTTGGATTTATTGCTACCTTAAAAGATGGTAAAAAAGGATTTATTGTTTATATTGGTGGGGGTATGGGGGCAAAAAGTCGTTTGGGGACAAAAGTGCTGGATTTTTTGCCTGATAATGAAGTGTTTTTATATACACAAGCCATTAAACAAGTGTTTAATCAGCATGGGAATAGGGAAAATAAGCATTCTGCAAGGTTGCGATTTTTGGTTGAGAAAATTGGGATTGAGAGATTTTTAGAATTAGTAGAAGCAGAGATTCAGAGAGTTAGAGAAAGTCAAGATTGGAAAATAGAGATTGGGGATGATGATGTCTATCCTAATGTGGAAAATAAGAAGGTGAAGTTTGATGATGAAAATCAAGAAAAATGGTGGAATCGCTTCGTTAAACCACAAAAACAAGAGGGATATTTTACCATTAAGATACCTTTGGAGCTTGGAGACATTCCATCAAAGAGCGCTAAGAAGTTAGCTCAAGTCTTACAAGAAAAATCCTTACATAAAATCCATTTTTTAAATAACCAAAATTTGCTTTTAACTAATGTAGAAGCTAAAGAGGTCTTAAATATTTACCCCATTGTTTTGGAGTTTTCAAATCAGAGCAAAGAAGCAACGATTTTTGGGGATATGGTAGCATGTACGGGTGCAGCGACTTGTCAGTTAGGAATCGCACGACCTAGAGGGGCAATTAAAGCAATTGAGGAATTTTTGATTGCTCAAAAAATAGATTTGGATATTTTGCAAGATTTTAGGATTCATCTATCAGGCTGCCCTAATTCTTGCGGGAATCATTTGAGTGCTAATTTAGGTTTTTTTGGCAGGATTATGCGGTGTGAGGATGTCCCATACCCTGCGTATAATGTAGTGGTTGGAGGTGTTATTGGTGAGGGAAAAACAAGATTTGCTAAAAAAATTGCCTCTGTGGCAGCTTTTTATTTGCCGCAATTTGTCTATGAAGTCCTAAAAAATTTTATTGAAAAAAAACAAGAATTTTTAGTCTTTGAAAATTGGGTGGATAATGGAGGGGAGGAAAAAATCATAAGCATTGCTAAAAATTATGAAAAAGTCCCAACTTTTGAGGTGGAGCCAAGGGCTTATTATGATTGGAGTAGTGAGGAGCTTTTTAGGGATTCACTAAAGAAAAATGGCATAGGAGAGGAGAATTAAAGACCTATGGAAAAAGTAGAATATACTTTGCCCTTGGCATTAACTCCTAAAAAGACACTGATTGTTGGGGCAGGTAAAATTGCAAAACAAAAACATCGCATTTTATCGCAATTTTGCTGGGATATTACAGTGATTGCTAAAGAGATTGCTGATGAGTATTTTGTAGATATTAATGTCATTAGGGCAGATATTTTAAAAAAGGATTTCACATTTTTGCAACAATTTGAGGTTATTATTTGTGCAAGTGGAAAGGATTTGTGTGCGGAATTTTTATGGCAACATAAGAAAAAATGCGGGTTTCTTTTAAATGTGGTGGATAAGCCACATTGGTGCGATTTTTATTTTGGAGCCTTAGCGCATTATGGTAATGTGAATGTAATGGTGAGTAGTAATGGTGCAAGTCCTATTGTTTCACAAACAATTCGTGATAAAATTGCTAGATTGTTGCCAAGAAATATTGCTGATTTTGCACAAAAATTAAAGATTCAAAGAAAAAATAATAAACCAAACAAACAGCAACAACAAGAGATTTATAAACAGACAAAAGAAGTTTTAGGTAAGGTTGTGATTGTTGGTTGTGGTCCTTGTAAGCTAGATAATCTCACTTTAAGGGCTTTAGAAGCTTTAGAATGGATTGAAGTGGCATTAGTGGATAATTTAGTGGGTAAGGAAATTGTTGAATTGCTAGAAAGAATGGGAATAGAATGTATTGATGTGGGGAAACAAAAAGGCAAACACAATTTCTTACAAGAGGAAATTAATAATTTAATGCTGCATTTAGCAAAAGAGGGCAAGTGTGTTGGGCGATTAAAAGGTGGAGATCCTGCGGTTTTTGGACGTATTTATGAGGAAGTAGAGTTTTTGAGAAGACATGAGGTAGAAGTGGAAGTTATTGGGGGTATTAGTTCTTCACTTAATGGTGCATTAAGCAGTGGGATTGTCCCAACATTAAGAGGAGTTAGTTCTGGAATCGCAATTGTTTCAGCGCATTTAAAAGAGAATCTTTTTAATGCACAGTGGCTTGAGATTTTGCGTAATCATTCTTACACGCTTATTGTGATGATGGCTTATAGTTTTGCTGCAAAAATTACAGAGAGTGCTAAAGAAATGGGGATTAAAATGGAGATTCCAGCAGCCTTTGTGTCTAAGGTGGATATGCCAGAACAAAAAAGTGTTATTGGGACATTGGGGAAATTAGAAGAAATGGCTAAAATGTGCGAAAAACCAGCAATTTTGATATTAGGGGATGCAGTTGCAAAGAGTTTTGGTATGCCATATAGGGGGCAAAGAATCTTTCTAACATAAATGAAATATAAGGATAAAATATAAAAATTCTTGCAAAAGAAGATGTTTGGGCTAATCTTATTGGATTATTTCTTGTTATTGGAGTGAGTGTTTTTTGGTATTTTGATAGCTTTGATATGGTTAAAATTTTGTCGTTAAAACTGGGATTTTGGATGTGGATTTGATATCATAGCCTCATTTTCTAAGGTAAGATTGGTGGAATTTGTAGCTTTGTTTGTCTTTTTTGGATTATGGTTTATGGCGGTGGCATTTTTTACAGGTAAAAAACTTAAAGATTTTTTAGTGAGCTTTTGCATTATCTATCTTTTAAGTCTTTTGGTTTTTTTGATTGCAGCTCATAGTATCGCAAAAGAATACCAGTTAGAAACCCCATTGGTTGCTTTGGTGATTGGATTACTAATTAGTAATTTTTCTAAATTGTCCTTGTGGTTTTCTCAATCGCTAATGACTGAGTTTTATGTCAAAATAGGGATAGTGCTAATGGGTGCAACTTTGCCACTTACCTTACTTGTAAGTGCTGGAGGCATAGCGATTTTACAAGCATGTATTATTACAATAATTACTTTTTTTACGATTTATTTTGTGGCAACAAAACTTTTTAAGTTAGAAGAACCATTTGGAGCGACTTTGGGGGCTGGAGGTTCTATTTGTGGAGTGAGTGCTGCCATTGTCATTGGAAATGCTTCTAATGCTAAAAAAGAGCATGTTGGCGTAACTATTAGTATTGTGGTGTTTTGGGCAGTTATTATGGTAATTATTTTGCCCTTTGTGTGTAAGTTATTGGGATTGGATGCGGGAATTGCAGGGGCTTGGATAGGGACTTCAGAGTTTGCTGATGCAGCTGGGTTGGCAGCTGCACAATCTATGGGAGATGAGAGGGCTATTGCTGCTTTTACGTTGATTAAAGTTATTGGGCGTGATATGTTTGTAGGTGTATGGGCAGTGCTTGTAGCATTTTTATCCATTGCAGTATGGCACAAAAGTGAGGATAAAGCACAGGTAAATTCTAGAGTGATTTGGGAGAGATTCCCTAAATTTATCATAGGGTTTATTGTGGCTTCTTTGATTATTAGTGTTCTGACTTTAGGATTGGCAGAAGATTCTAAAAAAGTTTTTAATAGCGAAGTGCTTGGAATCCTAAAAACGCTTAGAAATTGGGTATTTACCTGGACTTTTCTTTGCATTGGGTTAAGCACACGTTTTAAAGAAATTATATCTGTTGGGTATAAACCTTTTTTAGCCTTTAGTATAGGGATGGCTATTAATCTTCCATTGGGATTTATTTTATCTTATTATGTTTTTGCAGATTTTTGGTTGAACTTTATGAAGTAAGCCCTTAAAAGAGGGCTTAAAATTATAGTTTAGAGACAAGATCCTTAGTGTCTCTTGCTATCATTAATTCTTCATTGGTTGGAATCACACAGACTTTCACCTCAGAATCAGGTGTGGAGATAATGCCTTCAACCCCGATAGTTTGAAGATTTGCTTTTTCATCTAGAGTGATTCCTAAAAATTGTAAATGGGAGACGATTTTGCCACGAATGAATTTTGCATTTTCACCCACTCCAGCACAGAATGCAATCGCATTGACGCCGGTAAGTGCGGCAGTGTAAGAGCCGATGTATTTTGCTACACGATAGGCAAAAACTTCTCTGGCAAAACGTGCTTTTAAATCCCCTCTTTCATCGGCATCTAACAAGTCTCTAAAATCACTTGAAAGTCCAGAAATTCCAAGCACCCCAGATTTTTTATTTAAAATATTCATAATTTCTTTAGTGCTTAAATTTTCTTTTTGGGCGATATAGTCGATGACTGCTGGGTCAATATCCCCACTTCTTGTCCCCATAACTAAACCTTCAAGCGGTGTTAATCCCATACTTGTGTCAATGCTTTTGCCATTTTCAACCGCACAGATACTAGAACCATTCCCTAAGTGGCAAGTGATAATTTTGGAGTTTTCAAGTGGAATCCCAAGGAATTCCGCAGTGCGTTTGGAAACATAGCTGTGGCTAGTGCCATGGAATCCATAGCGGCGGATTTTGTATTTTTCGTAATATTCATAAGGAAGTCCATAGATGAAAGCTTTTGGAGGCATTGTTTGGTGGAATGCAGTGTCAAATACTGCAACCATTGGAGTATTAGGCATTAAAGATTGACAAGCGCGGATTCCTAGCAGATGAGCAGGATTGTGTAAGGGGGCAAGGTCAGCACATTCTTCAATATGAGAAATGACTTCATCAGTGATGATAGCAGAATGTGTGAAATGCTCTCCACCATGCACGATTCTATGTCCTATGGCTTTGATTTCATTGAGGGAATTGATGATTCCATTTTTTGGATTGACTAAAGCATCTAAGACAATCTTTATGGCAATTTCATGGTCTTTCATTTCAATGTTTTGTGTGGATTTTTCTCCACCTTGTGGCTTATAAGTAAATTGCCCACCATTAATTCCGATTCTATCGCAGATTCCAGAAGCTAAAACGGCTTCAGAATTAGCGTTGATGAGTTGGTATTTGAGAGAGGAACTCCCACAGTTAATTACTAAAATATCCATAATTTTCTCCTATTTTTGTTGTGCTTGAAGGGCTGTGATAGTGACAACCCCAACAATATCATCACTACTGCAACCGCGTGAGAGGTCATTAACGGGTGCAGCAATTCCTTGTGTGATGGGTCCATAAGCCTCTGCCTTTGCCAATCTTTGTGTGAGTTTGTAGCCGATATTTCCCGAATCTAAATCAGGGAAAACTAAAACATTGGCATACCCTGCGATTTTGCTATCAGGAGCTTTAGATTTCCCTACACTTGGCACGATAGCAGCATCTAGCTGAAACTCTCCATCGATTGCGATTTGCGGGGCGAGACTTTGAGCAAGTTTGGTGGCTTCTATGACTTTATCCACATCTGGGTGTTTAGCGCTGCCTTTGGTGGAATGAGAGAGCATTGCTACAATGGGTTCTTTACCGACAAGCGATTGAAAACTTTTAGCAGAATCAATAGCAATAGAAGCGAGTTCTTCAGCATTTGGATTCTGCACCAACCCGCTATCAGCAAAGATGAAAATACCCTTTTGACCATAATCGCAATTTGGGACTACCATTAAAAAGAAAGCTGAGACTAGTTTGGAATCTTTTTTGGTCCCCAAAATTTGCAAACTTGGACGTAAAACATCAGCGGTAGAATTGGCTGCACCCGCTACCATTCCATCGGCTTTTCCAGATTTTATCAAAGCCACTCCAAAATAAAGCGGATTTTCCACGAGCAGAGTTCTAGCTGATTTTTCGCTTAAGCCCTTATGCCCTCTTAGCTTGACAAATAATTCTACATAATCCTCGAGTTCATCACAGGAAGTAGGATTGATGAAAGTTGCTGCTTCTAAGTTTAGATTGTGCTGTGCAGCTTCTTTTTTGAGGGCTACTTCATCGCCTAATAAAATTAGATTAGCAATTTTTTCCTCTAAAATTTTGTGGGCAGCTTCCAGTGTCCGTTTGTCGTTTGTTTCAGGTAGGACAATTGTTTGCAAATTTTTTTTTGCTTTTTCTTTAATGGTTTCAATAAAACTCATGATACTCCTTTCTTTAATCGGTTTGAAAA
>CALVAF010000137.1 GCA_944325475.1 uncultured Helicobacter sp. | reverse complement strand
TCCGATCTAATTTGCTTTACCATAAAATTCCTTTATTGTGCTTGGTTTTATTACACAAGTAAAATTGTATCGTTTTAAGCTTATATATCCCCAAAATTTAATGTGTTTTTAAACAATCAGAGATTATTATTCCGATAATTGAATAGATATTCATATATTCATGCTTTACTATCAAAGGATAAAAATGCCAGAATTTGATGCAAACCGCCTTTTAAACATTACCCAAAAACTCCCCAAAGAAGATTTACTTTATGAGTTAGCCGAGCTTTTTAAGATTTTTGGTGATTCTTCACGTATTCGAATCCTCTCACTTTTACAACAAGAAAAGCTTTGTGTGGGCGAGATTTCAGAAATTTTGAAACTCTCTCCATCAGCGGTTTCTCACCAGCTTAGAATCCTACGTCAAGCGCGGCTTGTGCGGTATAAAAAAGTTGGCAAAGAAGTCTTTTATGAGCTTGATGATGACCATATCGAAAAGATTTTTGAACAAGGCTTGGAACATATCCAAGAAATGTAAAATAATAAAAACCCAAAAATTAAGGAGAAAAAATGGCAAATTGTTGTAATGCCTGCTCTAGCGCTCAAAATATCACAGAATCAACAGAAACAAAGGTGGATTTGCAAGGCAAACTCACTCAAGGCCTTTTTTATTTAAGCATGGTGCTATATGGTGTTGCACTAGGTGGGAATTTTGGTATTTTTGGATTCCATTTAGCCACTCCGCTACTTTATGGTTTCTATATTTTTTGCTATTTTACTTTGGGCTATGGAATCTTAAAAGAAGCTCTCATTGGCTTTTATAAACGCGAATTTTTCAACGAAAATAGTCTTATGGCACTTGCAAGTATCGGTGCGTGGGTCATCGGCGAGGGAGCTGAAGCGGTGGCAATTTTGCTGTTTTATCGAATTGGCGAGGCATTAGAAGATTTAGTAGTGGAAAAGTCCAAAAAATCTATCCGCACGCTTGCTTCTGTGAAAATCCAACAAGCCCATTTGCTAAAGGGGGATAGTCCCAAAAATATTGACCCAAAAAACATAAAAGAAGGCGATGTTTTGGTGGTTTTTGCTGGGGAGAGAATCCCTGCTGATGGAATCGTGATAAGCGGTGAGGGAAGTATCGATAATTCCGCACTTAATGGCGAATCTCTTCCCCAGAATGTCAAGGTGGGCGATTCTCTACTATCAGGTGGAATCAACCTTGATTCTATCCTGCATTTAAAAGCCACCAAAAGCTATGAAAACTCAGCATTTAGCAAAATTATCAAGCTCATCGAAGAGGGCAGCGCACAAAAAAGCAGAAGCGAGGAGTTTATCACAAAATTCGCCCGCTACTACACTCCCATTGTAACGCTTCTAGCCCTTGGTGTTGTGCTGTTCCCCACACTTTACTTTTGGGCTTTTAGCGGAGTGCAGTTTGCCGAAGCATTCCAAACTTGGCTTTATCGCGGAATCATTTTCTTAGTCGTTTCCTGTCCTTGTGCGCTAGTCATCTCCATACCACTAACCTTTTTTGCATCACTTGGCAAAGCCTCAAAAGAGGGAATTTTAATTAAAGGTTCTAGCTATATTGAAGCATTAAAAGATGCAAATGCCATTGTTTTTGACAAAACTGGGACTTTAACTAAGGGTGAATTAATCATAAAAGAAGTTAATGCTTATAAAAATTATGATAAAGAATTTGTATTAAAAATTGCTAAATTGCTAGAATCCCATTCGAATCATCCGATTGCAAAAGCCATCACAAACTATGAAAGCACAGCAATTTCACAAGAGGATTTAAAATGTCTTAGCGCGCTTAAAGAAAGTGCTGGAGGTGGGGTAAGTGGGGTGTTTGGAGAAAAAGCTATCGCATTAGGAAATCCACGCTTTATCCAAACGCTAACTAGGCAAAACCTCCCTCAAGATTCCACTTCCAAATGTCAGATTTTTGTCACTTATGATGGCGTGGTAATTGGCGATATTATCTTACAAGATGCAATAAAAAAGGAGGCTAAAGAGGCTATAAACGAACTAAAAAAGGAGCATTTAGAGGAGCTATATATTCTAAGTGGCGATAAAGAAAGCGCGGTCAAAGAAGTCGCAGAGAGTCTTGGAATCAAGCATTTTTTTGCTGCCCTTTTGCCAAGCGATAAGGTTGCGCGCTTAAAAGAAATTTTGCAAGCTCAAAAAAAGCGGAGTAAAAAGGCGATTTTCGTGGGCGATGGAATCAATGATGCGCCTTCTTTAGCGCTTTGTGATATTGGGATTGCAATGGGCAAGACTGGCAGCGATGTAGCGCTAGAGGGGGCAGATATTGTGATTATGAATGATGACTTAAAAAAGATTCCAAAAGTCCTGCAAATTGCCAAAAAAACAAGGGTGATTTTGTGGCAAAACATCATTTTTGCACTTGGCGTGAAAGTGGGAATTATGATTCTTGGGGCGTTTGGTGTGGCAAATCTGTGGATAGCGCTTTTTGGCGATGTGGGGGTGGCTCTATTAGCCCTGCTTAATGCCATTAGGGCTATTAGATAAAAAGCAAAATATCCAACAATTCCTAGCTCAAAAAGTCTTATAATACTATATAAAGAGGATTTAACTAAAGAACAATGCAAGTATCAAATTTGTTATTTGCAGAAGATATTATCAATCTCATAAAAGCAGATATAAGAAAAATGCCTAATGGAATCATCATGGCATTCCTAAAAATGATTTTGATAGACAGCTTTTAGCTTCTAATTTGTTTCCCCAACCAAATTAGTGGAGTTAAACAAAAGAGAAAAATAATAACTAAACACTAAAAATTAGAATTTAATCCTCTTTAAAGGCAATTTTGATTCTAAATACCAAAATAGACATAAGCATTCTTTGAAGATGCTTTACTAAGATACCAAATAAACTCACACAAGAAACAATGCAAGGATAAAACAAAGATAAATCTAATCACAATAATTGATTATCTCAACAATTTTATTGTAATATACCACCAAAAGACCAAACAAATAAGGAAACCACAATGATACCCAAAAGATTTTATCGTTTAGTTTTTGCAGGGATAATGTCCCTTTTTATGAGCTTTATTATGTCTGGAATCATCACTTTTTTAAATTTAGGATTTAGTTCCTCTTTCTTTGAACAATGGCTTTTAGAGGCATTTCCAAAAGCTTGGGTAGTTGCCTTTCCCATTATATTTTTTATCGTCCCTTATGTTGCAAAATTCGCAGAATCTCTGATGAAAAAATAGCATATTTTCCCATTTGCATTCCCTGCTTCATTAATATTTGCTTAAGAAACTTCTGCTACAATTCCAGCCCTAAAAACCATAAGGTAATCTTAATGCGATATAGAATTTTTATTAAACCAATAAAAATGCTGAAAGCTTTTAAGCTCCTTTTTAACATTATGGCTCTACAAACCCTTTATTAATCTACAATTTACTGAAATCACTCACACAACCAAACTAAGATTTATATAACTTAAGGAGAAAACTATGAAATTAGGCTGGTTTTGTATCATTTTAGGAGGGATTTTGGAGATTTTTTGGGTGAGTGGGCTTAAATATTCCACAAGCCTTTTGGCTTATATAATCACCGGAATCCTTGTGTTTTGTTCATTTACTTTGGCAATTATAGCAACCAAAAAAATCGAAGTTAGTATTGCTTATGCAGTATTTACAGGAATAGGTGCTGCTGGTGTGGCATTGAGCGAAATTGTAGTTTTTGGTGCTTCTACAAGCCCTTTACAGCTTACATTTATTGCGCTTTTAATCCTTAGCGTGATTGGGCTAAAACTTGCAAACAAAGAAAACGGCAAACAAGAGCTAAAAATCACTCAAGAATTTTCTCAAAATTCAAGCATTGATACAGTTGCTAAAAAACTTGAGACATTAGAATCTATACAAGCCAAAAAGGATAGCAAATGAGCTGGATATACTTGACATTAGCTGGAATTATGGAAATCTTTGGCGTAATATGTATGAAAAAATTTGCACTTAGCAATCAAAAAATCTACCTACTTGGAATTGCGGTGTTATTCGCACTAAGCTTAAGCTTACTCTCTTTAGCATTACGCGAGATTCCTATGGGAATTGCCTATGCAATTTGGACAGGTATTGGCACAGCTGGAGGCGTGCTAGTAGGGATTTTCATCTACAAAGAATCAAAATCTTTTTGGAAACTTTTCTTTGTTGCTTCTATTGTCATATGTAGCGTCGGCTTAAAGGCGTTAAATTAATCCACAAAGGGGCTTTTGCCCCTATTTTTGATTGATATGCTTCAAGGTAGGATCATCTTTGAAAACAGCAAGAATATTCATACCCATAGGAAAAATTTCATAACCAAGAAGCTTAATCAAATCAAAAATTTCTTGTTGCGGACTTTTTAGAACTTCAATTAATAAAATAGGTTTGTATTTTTTAAGCGTTTTCATGGCTCCCTTTAGCACTTCTATTTCCATTCTTTCCACATCAATTTTTATAAAATCTACCCTCTCCAGCCCCAAAGAATCAATGCTCATTAAAGGAACTTTTTGCGTTTTTTGATAATCGATATTTTGCCCTATAAA
>CALVAF010000136.1 GCA_944325475.1 uncultured Helicobacter sp. | reverse complement strand
GGGTAGATTCTGCATTTTCTAGTCAAACTCAAGCTTTTTAGTAAATTATTGATTCTATTTAGAATTCTTTTCTCAAATAAAGCAAGGGGAACCTAACTATGCAAATATTGCCACATCATTTGGCTCCTTATACATTGGCAAAAACAACCCAAATAGCCCCCACTACATCTCTCCAAAGACCTTTAACTAAGGCAATCCATGTTTTAAAAACAACAGAGGCAAAAAACAATAGCTGATTTCTGCAGAAAAATTCCAAAGCTAGAATCACCACCTAAAATCACCCAAATTTGCTAAAAAAGAATAATTATTGTAAAATAAACTTTTAAGAATAAATAAATTTTAGAATCTAAATATTAAAATTCTATCTTTAAAGAAAGGCTTTATCATGTTAGAACAACTTTTGAAACAAAACAATCTTAAAATCACTCCCCAAAGAATCACAATTCTTAAAGAGATAGAAAAAAGAGGACATATCAGCATTGATGAAATTTACGAAAACATCAGGGAGATTCACCCTTCTATTTCCTTAGCGACAATTTACAAGAATCTTACTTCTATGCAAGAGGCAAAAATCATCGATGAAGTGAAATTGCCTAATCAAAAGCAACGTTATGAGCTGATTAAAAAGCCCCATATCCACCTTGTGTGCGAGAAATGTGGTAGCATTACTGATATGTGTTTTGATAGCTCAATTCAACAGCTTAAAAAAGATTGCGAGACCCAAACACATTACAAAATCAAAGACGCCTCCATTGTGCTACTTGGAATCTGCCAATCCTGCCAAAATGCCCAGTAAGCAAACCTTTCCCCAAAGGTTTGCTTGGATTTCTAAAACTATTTGAATCTTTTTGATTTTCGCTAAACCAAGCTAAAATCAACTCGCTTCTACTCAAATCACCCAAAAACACATAAACCCTTTGTCTTCCATAAACTTATGGCTTTAGGTTTATCAGCATTTGTTACATCCCGCACCATATTTTGCTTCCATTGCCTCTTTGAAAAACTCCCTTTGGGTTTTGGGAATCTTGCATGGGTGATTTTTGCGCATATGATCCAAATACTTGCTATAACTTGGCATTCCTACCAAAAGATGAAAAAACTTATCAGATTTTTTATAAAATTTTTTACAATAAAAAATGATTCTTTGCCACTTCACAAGCCATTCCTGCAATGCTTTTTTAAAAATTCTAGCCTAATTTTCTTTAAAAACTCTCATTTTCTCTTAAAATTTTATGCAAATCCTGCAAACTACGATTTTCTATCCCTAAAATCGCCGCCCCCTCTCGCACTCCCTCATCAATAATCAAGCATTCTCTAAACCCCAAAACTTCCATAAAAAATAAAAATAGCACAATCCCAAAAGGCACGACATCAGCACGAAAGATTCCCGCCAAACCCTGTTTTTGCTTTTCACTTAAGGCTTGGAATCGTGCTAATTCCCATTCAAAATCTTCCACCTTTAAAATCTGTCCAAAAACCTTCTTAGAATCATACTCCTCTAAGCCCATTTTAAACGCACAAACCATCGTAGGTGTCCCACTATTTGCCACCAAAAATCCTGCCTTTCTACCTTGCTCTCTCACAAAATCTAAAATGGGCGATACAATCTCATTTTTATGTGCGATGAGATTTTCTAAAGTGCGGTATTTATCCTTAGCCTGCACGATTCCCACTTCAAAACTTCTCGCAAAATACCTCCTTGAGAGCAAAAAATAAACTCGCTACTTGCTCCCCCCATATCCACAAGCACAAAGCAATCTTTTTGGTATTTGGCATTGTTTTGTGCTAGTTTCTTAATCGCTCTTTGTGGTGCAAGCGAAGTGATATAAGCCTCCTCCTCACCCTTAATAATCTGGAATTGAATCTGCGTTTTTTGTGCAATGATTTTTAGATTTCTTGAGCGTTCTTTGCTTGACGCATAGCTTGGGTGGTAAGGGCGATAACTCTATCTTGTGACGTAATTTTCAAGGCTTTTTTGAGATTTTCTAGCCCCAAAATAATGCGCTCTAATGCCGCCTTGCCAATCTCACAAGTCTCACCTAGCCCTTCAGCTGTACGCACCACTTCTTCATACTCGCCAAGCACCTCGTATTTTACATTCATTCTCACCCCACGCAGAGAATTGCTCCCCAAATCAATCCCAATAAATTCCTGCATTACTCTCCTTTAAATAAAATCACAAAAAAATGCCGATTTTCTTGATAATCGTATTTTAGCTTTAAATCATGAATTTCTAAAATCCCCTTAACAATCCCAAGCCCCAAGCCATGCCCTTGAGTTAGCTCATGCTTTTTATCACGATAAAAAGGTTCAAAATACTCTTCAATCTCCCTTTGTAGCCTCTCTCCCTCATTACTCACCCCCAGGCAAAATCCTTTCTTGTATTTTTTTGTAAAAACCTCAATTTTCCCACCACTTTTATACTTTCTTGCATTATCAATGAGATTTTTTAGCGCAATAGAGAGGAAGCTCAAATCCCCATAAATTTTAAAATTTTCTTGTATTGTGATTTCTAACTCCTCCTCACTTATAAACATCTGACTTAGAGTTTCTAGCACCAATGATTCTACAAAAAATTCTTTAAACTCTAGTAAATCCCTACCTTCCTGCACCTTTTCAAAGGTTAGAATCTGGCTTGTTAGCACATCAAGATTCTGAATAGCTTTGCTTAGAATCTCCTTATTGGGGCTTTGTGGGATAAACTCTAAAGCAAACTTTGCCTTTGAAATAGGTGTTTTTAGCTCATGCCCGATATTACGCAAGACAAATTCCCGCACTTCCATAAGCTTAGAAATTTTGCTTGCCATGGTATTAAAACTCCGTGCAAGTAACGCTTGTTCTGGCTCTTTTGGGATTTTGATTCGCACTTTGTAATTGCCCTTTGTAAATTCCTCCAAAGAATTACGCAAAACTTTCATTGGGTGCAAAATGGCTAAAATAATCGCAAAAGTCAAAAGTAGCACCAAAAAATCTAACAAAATCCACAAATTAAGGTGAATCCCAAAAGCAAGCTGTTCTTTAAAATCTTTTTGTGCAATATAGGATTCTCCTAAATACTCTAGCCCAAAGCCATAATTTTGTTGAATCTTAAAAATCTGCATTTTAGCTAGAGTGTCGCTACTTTGGTAGATAATAAGTGATTCTTGAGGGATTTTATCCACACGCAAAAAGCCATAATTTTTAATGAGAGTTTGGATTCTTGGGGTATTTCCATTGATGAGTTCTAGCATAGATTGTTGGGCTAAAAAAGTTGTTTTAGAAATGATTTTTTCCTCATCTTCACGCAAACTTGCCATATTTAGCGAATAAGTAATAATCGCACTAATCACAATAGAGACAAAAAACAGCAGATAAATCTGCACAAATAGAGACGGGCAAAGCAGCTGTTTAATCACAGAATTTATACCCTATGCCCCAAATAGATTGTATGTATTTAGGCTCTTTTGCATCATCGCCAAGTTTAGCGCGGAGATTTCTAATGTGCGTATCAATGCTCCTTAACGAAGAATCAGGGGCAATACTAGAAATGGCTTGAGAGAGTGATTCACGCGAATAAGGCTTACCTTTATTAGAGAGCAAAAGGCTTAGAATCTCAAACTCAGCTGGAGTTAAATCAATAGAATACCCGCCCAAAGTTACTTTGCGTTTGTTGTTATCCACTTCCAAATCCCCATAACACACAATTTGATTCGTCGAATACCGCTTTAGCAGAGCATTGATTCTTGCTACAAGCTCAATAGGCTCATAAGACTTTGCTAAATAATCATCAGCCCCCCGCTCAAACCCTAAAATCTTGCTCCCAATATCACCCCTTGCTGAAGACATAATAATAGGTATATCGCTCTTTTGTCGAATCTTCTTACAAAGCTCCAATCCATCCATTTCAGGAAGCATAATATCCAAAACCGCTAGATGAAAAATCTCCTTTGATTCCAGCATTTTTAGGACTTTATTAGAGCTCTCTATCGCCACTGCCTCCATACCGTTTTTTTTAAGATATTCCACAAGTAGCTTTTGCATCTCCAAATCATCTTCCACAATTAAAATTCTATACATTCACTCCTCCATAAACTCGCGTAATTCCCCTAACTCTCTTTGACTTAGCACTTGCCCTATGGTGCGATAAAAGGTGATTTTTGCATGATTGTATTTTTTACTAATTTTTCCTAATTGTGCCTCATAGGCTGAAAAATCGACATTTTT
>CALVAF010000135.1 GCA_944325475.1 uncultured Helicobacter sp. | reverse complement strand
CAATTTACAATATCATTATAGCTTCTTGCCTTTCCACTTCCCACATTATACACACCGCTTTTTGGGGTAGTCATAGCCTTGATATTAGCTTGAATCACATCTTGGATATAGACAAAATCGCGCTTTTGCTCACCCATTTTGAAAAGTCGCACCTTTTTGTTTTGGAGAGCTTGCAAACTGCATTGCAAAATCATTGAAGCTGTTTTGCCTTTGTAAAATTCTCTTTCTCCATAGACATTAAAATACCGCAATCCAACGATGTGTCGCTTAGGATCTTCTTGTAAATATTTAAGGGCAAGTTTGTCCATCATAAGCTTAGAAAACCCATAAGCATTTTCTGGAATCTCCCCATTGCTGATGCTATTGGGTGCTGGAGTGTTGCCATAAACGCCTGCACTTGAGGCATAAATCATTTTTGCCTTAGCACACAAATCAAGCAAGTCTTTAAAGGCATTGAGGTTGCTACGCAAAATGAGCTCTTGATTCACTGCTGTGGTGTCTGAAATAGCCGCTTGATGAAACACATAATCAAAGCCTTTACTAGCTAGTCTTTCTAAATCTGCTTTGTTGTTAATATCTCCGACAATCACTTCGCCATTAAAGCCCAGAAGATTCTTAAAATGCCCGAGTGATTTTGGATTCCCATTTTCAAAAGTTTCGCCATTTCTAAAGCAGTCAAAAACCACGACTTCTGCCTTTGGGTGGTGCTTTTGGAAATAAAGCGCAAGATTAGAGCCAATAAACCCTGCTCCACCGGTGATTAAAATGCGTTTTTCAGCCAGTGTGTCATCAATGTATTGCATCGAGATTCCTTGAAATTTAAATGACACATTATAGCAAAATACCTTTAAAAGATTTGTTGCTTTGAGAAAGTTTATGCTATTATTTTAGACCCACTTTAACACAAGATAATATTTTATGAAAGAATTGATAATTTCTGAAATTGATTCCCTACCCCCTTTGTCACAAACTATAACCAATTTGCAAGTAGCTTGTGCGTGTGAAAATGTGAGTGTTAAAGAGATTGCGCGGATTATTGAAACTGACCCTCTTTTGACGGCAAATATCATCAAAACTGCAAATTCCCCGTTATTTGGCTACACAAGGACGATTAATTCTGTATCCCAAGCCATTGTGCTCTTTGGTATTTATACGACTAAAGGCTTGGCGATTGCAAGTGCAATCAAATCGCATTTAGAAATGGATTTAAGCCCTTATGGGTTAAGTGTGGCGGATTTTACAAGGGCTTCTAATCTTAAAGGTATGTTTCTAGCTAAATGGTATCAATCGCAAAAATCACTCCTATCAGTGTTGATTTCTTGTGCCTTAATTATTCATATTGGAATGGTTGTCATTGCTGATGCTTTAAAAACTTCACAAAAAGAAAAGGAATTTGCAAAAAAGCTTAAAGTAATGTCCTTTATTGACGCAGAAAGAGAGGTTTTGGGGATTGATGAAAGAGAAGTTTTAGAAATGCTTTTTAGGCATTGGTATTTTGAAGAAACAATGGTGCAAATCGCACATTATTTGGATAAGCCAGAGATTCCACAAGAGTTAAAATGCTATGTGTATCCTCTGCGCGTGATGAATACTTTAATCAACCCCTATAATATTGCAAGCAAAGAGCAGATTGAAGAATCGCTCAATCTTGTCTCGCTTTATGGGCTAGATAAAGGGGGTTTCAAGGAAGTTTTGCTAGAAATGGGCTTTGTGGAGAGTTTGGATTAATGATAGAGTTTGTCCGACTTTTAGAAGAAGGAATTCCATTTGTTTCACAAATTCCTTCGGAGTTTAAAAAATCTATTAAGCTACTCAAACACTTTGGAGCTGTGGAAAAGAGGAAAGGGCGTTATTTTTTGGCTAAAAAATTCCAAATTGGAAGGTTTGAACCTGCTAAAAAGGGCTATGGTTTTGTGCGGAATCTTTTGGATTCCACAAAACGCGATTGGCTTGTGGAGAGGAATCATATCCAAGAGGCAAGTAAAGGTGACATTGTCCTTGCAAAAGTCATTGTCCAAACTAAGCGGGGCAAAATTAAAGCAAAGATTCTGCAAGTCTTGTGGCATAAAACTCAAAGTGTCGTGTGTTATTTGGAAAAATACAAGCTTGATTGCATGGCGATTTCTATCCCTCATGAAGTGGCTTACACAATCAATGCCTCTCAAAAATCCCTCAAAACACTGCCTAGCAACACAATTTTAAAGCTAAACCCACAAAATGGTGAAGTTTTAGAGATTCTAGGCACTTTAGATGACCCTAAAATCGATGAAATTATCTCGCTTAATCTCTATAATAAGCATGAATCTTTTAGTCTGCAAGCAGAGATTCAAGCCCAGAGTTTTAAAGAGGTGCGTTTGGGTCAGTTTAAAGAGCGGGAGAATCTCACGCATTTGCCTTTTTGTGCGATTGACCCAGCGAGTGCCAAAGACCATGATGATGCTATTTATTATGACCAAGAAAATTCCACCCTTTATGTGGGGATTGCTGATGTGAGCTATTATGTCACACCCAATTCGCAGCTAGATGAGGAGGCAAAAAGCCGTGGGTTTAGCATTTACTTCCCACACAAATCTATTCCGATGTTGCCACGTGCTTTAAGTGAGAATCTTTGTTCTTTAAAAGAGGGCAAAATGCGTCTGGCAATGGTGTGGAAGATTCGCCTTCATAGACGCACCAAAGCTGTGCTAAATAGCGAGCTTTTTGCAGCGGTTATTAAAGTAAAGCAAAAACTAAGCTATGAGGAAGTTGATGCCTTTTTCCAATCCCAAAAAAGCCTCTTGATTAAAAAGCCTCTGCAAGCCATGCTTTTAGA
Organism: uncultured Helicobacter sp.; assembly: GCA_944325475.1. GTDB lineage: Bacteria > Campylobacterota > Campylobacteria > Campylobacterales > Helicobacteraceae > Helicobacter_D. The sequence goes on along the minus strand of CALVAF010000135.1, from coordinate 1,331 downwards.
ACTCAAAGAGCTTACCCAAAAACTCCGCAAGAATCGTTTAAAGCAAGGATTTGACTTTATTGGCGATGGGGTGGAGCTGAAGCTTGATAAAAATCTAGAACTCACTTCACTAAAATTTGAATCCCAAACCCTCTCTCATCAGCTCATTGAAGAGTGCATGCTATTAGCCAATGTAGAAAGCGCGAAGTTGCTAGAGCAGAAAAACTCCCAAAATGATAACCATCTAAAGCTTGGAATCTACCGAATCCACCCCAAGCCAAAGTTTGAAAGGCTGGTTGAGTTATTTGGGGAGTTGCGACTTTTGGGGATTTGGAGAGAGAGGGCAATCCCTAAAACGCAAGGGGCGTTGCATAAGGCGATTTTAGAGATTCAAAGCATGGCAAAAAGGGCAAAGATTCAAAGGGAGGTGGATAAACTCATTGTCAAATCCATGCAGCAAGCTAACTATGCAAGTCATAATGTCGGACATTTTGGACTTGGGTTTGAGGCTTATAGCCATTTTACCTCGCCGATTCGGCGTTATAGTGATTTGATTTTGCACCGAATCTTAAAAAGTAAAATTGCCTTAAATGAAGATTTGCAATACAAAGATTCCTTACCCCTTTTGTGCGATAATTTAAGCCTACAAGAGCGTGAAGTAGCACAAATAGAGCAGGATTTTCAAGATAGAAAATTTGCAAGGTATCTTTTGAAACATTTGGGACAAACTTATGATGGAATCATTGTCAATGAAAAATCTCCCCTTATGGTGGCTTTGAGCGATTTTCCTCTTATGGGGGCTAAGGTAATTGTCCTAAATGGCAGTGGAGTGAAATACCAAAAGGCGCGCATTCAGATTCTAGAAGTTAATCTTGCCACTGCAAAAGTCTATGGTGTGATGATAAAGGTTTTTTCTGAAGGCTTTGGGAGTGAGAATCTAAGAATCTCGCAATATATTTCACAAAAAAAGCAAAAGCAAGAAGAGAAACGCAAGGAAGCAGCAAGAAGAGAGGTGTTAAGAATCGCTAAAGCCAATAAGCAAAAGAAACAAAGTGGCAAAAAGGGGCAAAATCGCACCCATAAGAAAAGAAAGAAGTCAAGATAATGTATAAACGAGAGCTGGATTCCAAGCTTGCTAATAACGCCGAGATTCGGGGGATTTTGCTCTATGGTGAAGATTCTTTTCTCATCGGGCATTATGGGGAGAGAATTGCAAATGAGATTTTAAAAAAAGATTGTGAGAAAAATAGCTTTTATTTCACTGAATTTGATTTTGGCAGTGCCATGGCTTGTTTCTCGCAAGGGTCGCTCTTTGGCGGAGAATCGCTTGTGTGGATAAAGGCGGATAAAAA
>CALVAF010000134.1 GCA_944325475.1 uncultured Helicobacter sp. | reverse complement strand
CATAAATGTAGGGGTCATTGACAAGTGGGGTAATGAAATCCGCACTTTGCACGATGGCAAGCTCATTGTTGATTTGATAAATTCCGGCATCTTCGTTTCCGCTAAAGCCAACAAGGATATTGGAATCCTCATTGTTTTTAAGCTTACAAGCAAAATGTGAGAGGTCTTCCAGACCTATTTTTGCAGCTCAACCTGCAGATTGCACGAAATGTGTGATTTTGATGTTTGATTCTATGATGATTCTCCAAATTTTTTTAGAATTCTAGCAATTTTTGACTTATTTTTGTAATAAAATATTGCATCTCAAAACAAAGGCAAGAATGATGGAATTTTTGGTGTTGGATTTTTGGAATGTCGTTGGGCTACTTTCAGTGGGGATTTTAGCTGGGATTTTAGCTGGGTTTTTTGGGATTGGTGGAGGGGCGATTATCGTGCCGATGATGATTTTGCTTGGGAATGACATTAAAATTGCTATTGGGATTTCAATTATGCAGATGATTTTTTCTTCGGTTTATGGCACTTATGTGAATTACAAAAAGAAAAATTTGGATTTCAAAGATGGCATTTATGTTGGGATTGGTGGGCTTATTGGTGCTTCTTTTAGTGGGGTGATTGTTTCTAGCGTGTCTTCAAGTGTGCTTGAAATTGTGTTTAGTTTTTTTATTGTTTATAGTATTGTGCGGTTTTTCTTTACTAATGCTTATGGTGGGGAACGTAGAGTTGGTAAGGGGTGGAAGTCGGTTTTGTTTTTAGTGGGCTGTGGCTGTGTAGTTGGGATTTTTGCAATTTCATTGGGGATTGGTGGGGGGATAATGTTAGCCCCACTTTTAGCCTATTATCTTGGATATAATTCTAAAAACATTGTGCCTATTTCATTATTTTTTATTATTTTCTCATCAATATCAGGCTTTACTTCTTTGGCTTTGCATGGTTATGTAGATTATATGCAAGGTTGCATTGTAGGGATTGCTTCTTTGGTGGGGGTTAGGATTGGGATTTGGGTTTTGAGTGTGGTGGATTCTAAAAAGCACAAATACGCACTTTTGGCGATGTATGTGTTTGTGTTGGCAGTGATGTTTGAAAAAATACTTTTTGGATAGTGGATTTTTAAAGTTTTATTTTTCATTTGTTTCTTGTGATAGGGAGTTGTTTGGGAGGTTTTAGAAGGGCAGAATGAATAGTGTTGGGGATTTGTTGTATCATTGCAAAGGCTTGGTTTAAAATTACCCCTATTTCTTTTAAATTCCCTAAACCTCTTGTATGCCTTAAGGTGGCTTTGGGTGATTCCAATTATAGATTACTTTAGTCTAAAAGGTTTTATAATGATGAAAACAATCCATAAAGATTGCATTGATTATGGATTGTTTTTGGTGGAATTCTCACAATGGCTAAAAGTGGTCTATTGGATTTATAGATTATGGATTTTTGTTTTGACTATGTCTTATAAAAGTGTAAGCGAGGTGGGTGCTCATATGTGCTTGAAGTGGGATTCTTTTAACAATGGGAATTGATAGCCTTAATTATTTTGGGTTTTTGGAGGCAAAGGCACAATCTTTTAGCAAAGTTAGCTCTTCTTTGGTAAATCCAGCTTGGATTCTTGCTTGAGTGTTAAAAGAAGCATTGGCTTTAGGGAAGGAAAAATGGTATTTTTTAAGAATTTCCAAATAAGTTTTTGCACGTTCTTTTTTGGGAATGTTTTGTTTCTCACACAGATAATGAAACCAAAAATTCCCTTTAGAGACATGCGAAATTTCCTCTTGTAAAATCATTTCTAAAACCCCCAGAAGATCTTCTTTGATAGGGTGGCTGCTAGCTTGGACTTTAGCGTATAAAAAAGGATTGACATCTAAGCCTACAGCCTCCATTCCTCTTGGCACAAGGGCAATTCTATCAAGTAAGATATTGCAGCTTTTCATTGAATCAAAAAGCAAAGTATGCACCCCAAAATCGCCATATCTAAAGCCTACTAAATGAAGCAATTTTTCTAAAGCGCGGAAATGATTGACTTCTTGGAATGCCACTTCTACCCATGCTTGATAATATTCCAAAGGCAGATTCCTAAAGCGATAAGCGCAATCTAGCGCTAAGTCGATAGCAGAAAATTCGATATGGGCGATAGAATGCAGGAGATGGGCTACGTTGAGGTCGTTTTTGAGGTATTTACCTTGGGGGACTTTGTGGGGTGGGATAATTTGACAAAAGTGTGCAAAGGTAGGTGTAGATAGTGGGAGAATTGCTGAATCGTGGGTGATTTTGAAATGTTGAAAATTCTCCCAAATTTCTTGGGTTAGAGTGCATTTTTCTTCTGCATTTTTGGCATCTAAGGAGGTTTTGAGTGCGGTAAAAAGATCTATACGAGTCTCCTTAAACAAATGTCGCTTTAAGCCCAATTATCATCATTTTTGCGCCCATTGCCATGATAAAAACAAGAGCGATTCGAGAGAGGACATGTAAGACAAGCTTCCCCAAAACACGCTCGATAGTTGCGGCAAAATGAAATAAAATAAGCATAAAAGCAAAGGCAGCCACCACCGCACTAAGAGTGATGAAAGTGCCATTTTCTTCAGAAATCACAATGCCTGTGGAGAGTGTGCCAGGACCTACTAGCATGGGGAATGCCATTGGCACGATACTTTGGCTTAAAAGCTCACTTTTATCGGTAGTTTCGTAGTGGTGACTATTTTTGTGTGAGTCAAAAAGTAGGTTTTTAAGGCTCACAAGAATCAAAAGCAAACCCCCAGCAATTCGCAAGTCGTTCAAATCCACATTAAACAAATAGCGCATAATAAAGGGACCAATCAGTAAAAAAAGGATAACAATAATAAAGGAAGTATAAAGAATATTGCGGAAAAGACTCTGACGTAGGGAAGTCTCTAGCTCCTCTGTCATGGTGATGAATTGGGGGAGATTCCCAAAGGGGTTTAAAACCGCTAAAATGGTGATAGTAGCAAGTAAAATGCTATAAAGTTGGGTTAAAATCCACATTTCTCCAAACATTTGCGATTCCTAGAGAAAAATTTTTAGGATTGTAGCATAAAAATTAAAATTCTCTATCTCTTGGGAAGGGAAAAATGGGGAATCACAGGAGATTATTTTAATAAAGCTTGTTATATTTGGTAATTAATGATAGACTTTAGGGGTGGTGGTTTCTCTTTGTGGGTGAATCTAGAATTAATTTTTAAAGCCCTTAATTCTTCTTGTAACCCAATACGCCACAGCCCCAAGTCTTTCCTTTAAGCCTTCCTTTGCTTTGTGTATAGCTGACTACTTTGCATTTGATATTTTGATAGGGTTTGTATTTGTGCGTATTAGAATTACCATAAGAGGCGTGATTATCAAGAATAATGACTTCCTTACCTTTTTTGTCCATAACTTCGTGAAAATAGCTTTGCAAATGGGCTTGTCATGGATTTTGATTTAAGGTAGTTTTCAAGCACGGCACGCCTTTTTAAAGGGCTACAATTCTTGTATGTATTTAGACGCATAAAGACATGGTAAGTGACTTTTTGCCATTCTTTTGTATCAAGGCTGGAATCTCTCATGATACTAGAGTTTTTTTAAAGGATTTATAGCCTAGCCACAGCTTGCCATCTAGGGCAAAAGGTTGGGAAGTTTTTAGCTAAGATTGTGGGGGATTTAGGGGGTAGTTGTTGCAAACACTTAGGGTTTTATCATTCCAAATTCCATAGATTTCATGCGTGTTCTTTGCTTATTTTAGATAGGTGGTTTTAAAATTTAGAGAAGATTCTTGGGAATATTCTTCAAATTTTAAAATTTTACCCCCCAAAAGGAGGCTAAAAACAAGGATAAAAAAATTATCACAAGCCCTGTTCAATCATCGCATTAGCAACCTTACGGAATCCAGCAATATTTGCACCTAATACGAGGTTTGTAGGCTCACCAAATTCCTTTGCAGTCTCACTTGCGTTTGCATAGATATTTTGCATAATATTGTGGAGTTTTTTATCCACTTCTTCAAAAGTCCATGAAGTCATTGAGGCATTTTGACTCATTTCTAGACCACTTGTTGCCACTCCACCAGCATTAGCCGCTTTGCCCGGTCCATAGCAGATTTTGGCATTGAGGAATTTATGCACCGCTTCAATCGTTGAGGGCATGTTTGCTCCCTCGCTTATGCATTTGCAACCATTTTTAAGGAGATTATCTGCATCTTTTGCGTTGATTTCATTTTGCGTAGCGCTTGGGAAGGCTGCAAACGCAGGGATAGCCCAAAGCGGATTGTGGTCGCTTGGATAGTCTTTTATACTTGTGTATTTTGCGCTTGGTCTTTCTTTGACATAGGATTCTAGGCTTTCGCGTCTGACTTCTTTGATTTCTTTTAAAAGTTTGAGGTCAATCCCACTCTCATCATAAACCATACCTTTGGAATCGCTGATAGTTATGGGTTTTGCACCAAGTTGTTGGAGTTTTTCGATTGTGTAAATCGCGACATTTCCACTTCCAGAGACAAGGCAGGTTTTGCCCTCTAGTGAGCCAAATTCGCTGTGTTTTAGCATTTCTTCAGCAAAATACACGCTACCATAGCCAGTTGCCTCTGTCCTAACTAAGCTTCCACCCCAAAGCAGAGATTTGCCTGTTAGCACGCCATCATAGCGGTTGGTAAGTTTTTTGTATTGTCCAAAAAGATATCCGATTTCTCTTCCACCTACGCCAATATCGCCGGCAGGGACATCAGTATGCGCGCCAATGTGGCGGTATAATTCATTCATAAAAGCCTGACAAAATCGCATCACTTCCCTATCGCTTTTGCCTTTGGGGTCAAAGTCACTTCCGCCTTTCCCACCACCCATGGCAAGCCCAGTGAGAGAGTTTTTGAAGATTTGTTCAAAGCCTAAAAACTTGATAATTCCCTCTGTTACGCTTGGGTGGAATCGCAAACCACCCTTATAAGGTCCAAGCAGGGAGCTAAACTCGATTCGATAGCCACGATTGACATGGATTTCTCCCTTGTCATCTTCCCAAGTGACACGAAAATTAATTTGTCGCTCTGGAATCACGATTCTTTCTAAAACTTTAAATTTTTCATATCTTTTATCTTTTTGCAAAGCGGGTTTGATAGATTCTAAAACTTCTTTAACTGCTTGATGGAACTCTACTTGGTCGGGATAGAGCTTTTGGACTTTTGCGATGACATCTTGTGTGTATGACATAAAATCTCCTTTTGTTAAAATAAATGTGAGTGGAATTCTATTAATACTTTAATTAATCTAATCTTATAAGATTAAAATTTTTTTTTAAGATATTTTGTAGAATTATATTTTTTCTGGAAAAATAAAATGCAAGTAAATTTCGAAATATAGGGTATTTTTATGAGTTAAACTTGTAAAATTTTTGTTTAAGAATCAAAATTTTTAATTTTTTGCTTAAGATTTTTTGAAATTAACCGATATTGTTTATGTTACTTTAGAATTTTAAGGAGAAATGATGCAAACAAGTCTAAGTTTCTCTTCTCTGCAAGCCTCATATACCACCACGCATTGGAGTG
>CALVAF010000133.1 GCA_944325475.1 uncultured Helicobacter sp. | reverse complement strand
TAGTTCTTCTATATCATTAATATTTATTTTATTTTTTTCTTTGTAATGTTTTTTTGTTTTGATTTATTTGGTTAAATACCTTGATGAGCTACCGCAATCAGCAAATTTGATTGTTTTACTCATTTTTTATGATTTTGTGTATGCGAGTAATTTTGTTTTGCCTCTTTCTTTGGTTTTAGCGCAGATTATTTTAATGGTTTCTATGCTTAGAAACTCCCAATTTACAGCTTTTTTAGCATTAGGATATTCTAAGGTGCGAATCTTTTTGCCTATTTTTATGGTGTCTTTTTTAATTACTCTTTTATTTATTCTGTTGAATGCAACACCTTTTGCTTATGCTAAAGAACAGGTGGATTTGATTATTGAGCGAGGGTATTTGGGGAGTTATAAAAATGATTTATTTATAAAATATAATGACAATTATATTTATTTTGCAACGATTTTTCCACTTTTACAAAGTGCGGAGAATGTCAAGGTTTATGAGGTTTTTAATAAACAAGTTAGGAGAATTATTGAAGCTCCTAAGGCAACTTTTGTTAAAGACAGATGGATTTTGGAAAATGCAAAAATCACAACTTTTGATTCAAGTCTTGAAATTGGCAAAAATCCCCTAAAAATTGAGGAGCAAAAAAGTTATGAAACATTAGAGGAGTTTAAGCCTAAGATTTTAAATAATATTTATGAAAAACAAGGGAGTGTGTCTATCATTGATGCATTAGAGGCAATATGGCTATTAAAAGAGCAGGGTGTCAATACACAAAAGATTCGTAGCTCTCTTTATATTCTGCTATTTTTCCCATTTTTTGCCCCTTTAGTTATGGTGTGTTTAGTGGGTTTTACTCCTAATTCCAACCGCTATGCAAATTTAAGTGGAATCACTTTAGCGATGATTCTTGGAATCTTAATTGTGTGGGGCATACTTTTTAGTTTTTCTAGGCTTTCGATGAGTGGCTTTTTGTTGCCAGAAGTGAGCATTATTTTGCCCATTGGGATTTTGGCTTTAGCAAGTTTATGGTTCTTTGTTAAATTACTTAAAAGTTAAAAAGGAGAAAAAATGACGGCGTTATTAAGCGTGAGTGATAAAGAGGGTATTGTGGAGTTTGCAAAGGGGCTTGTAGGGCTTGGCTATGAGATTTTATCCACCGGTGGAACTTTGAAGATTTTAAAAGAAAATGGAATTGTAGCCATAGAAGTGAGCGAATACACGCAAAGTCCTGAAATGTTTGATGGACGTGTGAAAACTTTGCATCCTAAGATTCATGGTGGAATCTTACACAGACGCAACCACAAAGATGATGTGGATAAGGCAAAGGAATTTGGGATACGCGATATTGGATTAGTGTGTGTGAATCTCTATCCTTTTAAAGAGACGATAGAGAAGACGGAGGATTTTGAGAAGATTATAGAGAATATTGATATTGGTGGTCCATCAATGGTGAGGGCAGCGGCTAAAAATTTTGAATCGGTGTTGATTGTGACAGATTGCAGGGATTATAAAAGGGTGCTAGAAAATCTTGAGGCTGGGCAAAATACTTTAGAATTGCGTCAAGAGATGATGATTAAAGCATTTGAGCATACTGCAAATTATGATTGCAGGATTGCAAATTATATGAATAAGAGATTTAAGGGGGGCTTTGGGGAGAATCATTTCATCTCTGGAAAGCTTGTAAGCCCCACAAGATATGGTGAGAATCCGCACCAAAAAGGGGCGTATTATGAATTTGAAGATTTTTATTCTAAATCTTTTAAAGCCCTTAAAGGAGAAATTAGTTTTAATAATTTAACCGATATTAATAGCGCTGTTAAAATCGCTTCAAGCTTTAGTAATAAGCCATGTGTGTGTATTGTCAAACATGGAAATCCCTGCGGTTTTGCAATTAAAAAAAATGTTTTGGAATCTTACATTGCCGCTTTGCGATGTGATAACATTTCTGCTTATGGTGGAGTGGTTGCGGTTAATGGTGAAATTGGAGTTGAGTTGGCAGAAGAGATTAATAAAATCTTTATTGAAGTTTTAGTGGCGCCAAGTATTACGTCGGAGGCTTTAAGGATTTTTGAGGGCAAAAAGAAAATTAAAATTTTTGTGTGTGGTGGAGAGAGGCTTTGCTTCCCAAAAGACGAACAAGATTTTAAACACATTGAGGGAGGATTTGTCCTACAGCAATCAGATAGTGTGCAGGATAATGAAGTGAAAAATGCAAAATGTGTGAGTGAAAAACAAGCTTCCAAGGCACAAATGGAAGATTTGGAGATTGCCTATAAAGTTGCAAGTTTGGTGAAGTCTAATTGTGTGGTGTATGTTAAGGATTTAGCTATGGTGGCAGTTGGAATGGGAATGACAAGTCGTGTTGATGCAGCCAAGGTAGCAATTAGAAAAGCAGAGGAAATGGGGCTTGATTTAAAGGGTTGTGTCCTAGCTAGTGAAGCATTTTTTCCTTTTAAAGATAGTATTGAAGAGGCTCATAAAGTAGGCGTTAGTGCAGTCATTGAGCCGGGTGGAAGTATCCGAGATGAAGAAGTGATTGAATGTGCGAATCAAAAGGGTATGGCACTTTATTTTACAGGATTTCGTCATTTTCTTCATTAAATTGGTTTTAAGTAGCAAGATGGTTTAAAGTGGCAAGGTAGCTTGGGTAGTTGCAATGACAACAGAGATTTTCTAGGGCAATCCCCTCTTTAAACCCTGCTACAAGCCTTTTTAGGCGAGGATTTTCTAGGATTGTAGCCATTGAATCTGTTAAAAGATTCCCAAGCTTAATTTCCCCTTTAGTGTCAAAACAGCAAGGCACAACATCGCCATTACACAAGATTCCAAGCTGTTTGCTTCCGCCATAGCAGAATCTTTGTTGTGTGATGGGCTTAGAATCAAGATTAACCCATTCAAAAAAAGGTTGCTCTAGCAAATGGATTTTATAGGCTAGACGCGTTCTTGGGGTTGTAATAGGGGTTTTAAAAAACTCTTGTAAAGCCTTATAAATAGTGGTGTTTTGGGGTGGAGGAGTGAAGTATTTTGTGAGATTCCAAAGCCGTAAATTGATAAATTTTTCGTTTTTGCTTTGCTGGTGTTGAGAGAGAAGTGTGAAAATAGGTTTGAGGTAGAATTCTAAGTTTGTCTGCCTTTTTTGATAAAGTGCGCTTGTGAGAGAAATATTAATTTGGTGGATACAGGGGCTTTGTAGGAGGAGATTAGTTTTTTCATTATTGCAATAAAAACCGCTTGTAGTAATATCAATTTTGAGATTGTGAGAGATTGCAATTTTAAGGTAAGAATCAAGATTATCAAGTGTGAGTGGGTCGCCTAAAATATGCAAAGCACACAAATGCGTAAAGGGTGAAATCTCAGCACAAATTCTATCAAAGTCTGCTAAATTCATAGAATCTTTAGCTTTTTGTGGAGTGCAAAAAGAGCAGGAAAGCCCACAGAAATTTGTAATTTCAATAAAGATTTTTTGAAAAAACTTCATTACTCGTTACGCAAAACTTCTAGTGGGTTAATTTGTGTCGCTTTTTTTGCTGGATAGTAGGAGGAGAAAAAGACTATCAAAAATGAGCCACCTAGAATCAAGCATAAATCAATTAAAGAGAGTTCTAAAGGTATTTTAGAGCTTCCATAAACATCAGCGGGTAGGGAAATAATGGGAAAGCGTGAAAGCAGCCAAAGGATAATGGCAGCCAAAATGCTTCCACAGAAGATTCCGCTAACGCCAATGAAATTCCCCAAATAAAGAAAGGTTTTTTTGATTTCCTTTGGGCTTGCACCCATAGTGAGTAGCAGGGCAATCTCGCGTCTCCTATTCATTGCAGTCATTAAAAGGGAGCTAATGATGTTTAAGGAAGCAATAAGGATAATCAGCATTAAAACAATAAATAAAGCACGTTTCTCAAGAGCCAAAGCAGCAAAGAAATTCCCATTTTGCTCCCACCAACCTATAATTCGCATTTGAGGATAGGCTTCTTGGAGGGTGATAATGTCTTTTTGTGGATTATTAGAGTGGATATGGATTCCATCATAAGTGTTTTGTGGAAGATTTTTAATGCGCTGCATTGCTTCAAGGCTCGTGTAAATATAGCTCCTATCATAGGCAATTAAGCCTGATTGGAAAAATCCTTTAACCACAAAACGTTTTATGGTCGGGCTTAGTTGCATGGCACTAGGTGTGAGGGTTGTGAAGATAAGGAGCAAGTTGGACTGATAATCTAGCCCATAAGAATTTTGAAGATTTTTGCCAATGATAACGCTAAAAGTATCCAATGTGTTCTTATCAAGCGTTTGGTCATAGGCTTCTTTAAAAACGGGATTAATGGCACTCTCAAGAGCAAAATCCACACCAAAAACCATCGCACCTTCCATATGATTGCCTACTTTTGAAAATGCTTGGGTTTGGATAAAAGGACTGAATTTTAGCTGTGGGAAGTTTTTTTGTAAATCCTCTAAAGTTTCTTTGGTAACTCTCTGTGGGCTGCCTTGAACCAAAGTGAGTGGGTAATTCATAATAAAAAGTTTGCGCTCAAACTCTTTATCAAAGCCATTCATTAATGCCATTGCAACAATGAGCACCATAACCCCAATGCAAACACCCAAAAATGCTAGAATCGCAGCAATGGAAATAAAGGGCTGATGCTTGTTAAATCGCAGGTAGCGGAATACCAAAAAAGGAATGATTCCCTTTTGCGTCATTTGGCTAAAATTCCTTTTTTGGGTCCGCTTATACCGCAGCAGTTTTTGTATTTTTTGCCACTTCCACAAGGGCATAGCTCATTTCTCACTGGCTTTTTTTTGAAAATGGGTGGGTTTTGGTGGTTGGTTTGGAGATTTTGATTATTTTGATTTAGCTTTTGGAGGACGTTTTTAGCCTCTTCCTCGCTTTCTTGGTTGGTTTTAAGCTGGACTTTGTGTAGCATTTTAATGGTTGTGTATTTGATTTGGCTAACAAAATCTAAAAAAAGATTGTAGCTTTCTTTTTTGTATTCCACTAGCGGGTCTTTTTGGTTGTATCCACGTAGCCCTATGCCAGTTTTTAGGGTGTCCATCATATAGAGATGATCACGCCATAAATTATCCAAAGTCTGTAAATACACGAGCTTTTCAATCCCCATTTTGGTTTGGTTATCAAGAATAGACATTTTTTCCTCATAGACTCGTTTCATTGTCTCATCAATCAAAGTTTCAAAATTGTTATTTTGCTTATAAAAATCTTTTAAACCTTTAATATCTAACATGATATTAAAATCCTCTAATGCTATTGCACAAAGCGATTCTAGATTGTCATCATCGCTAAAGACTTCAGCTTTTTGTAAAAGCATCGTAATAGCCTCGTGACGATTTTCAATGATTTTGTATGAAATGTCTTGCTTGGGATTAAGTAGCTCATCTCTTAGACGATAAACTGCCTTTCTTTGCTCGTTTGCCACATCATCGTATTCTAGTAAATGCTTCCTTGATTCAAAGTGCATGTTTTCGACTTTTTTTTGGGCGTTTTCTACTGAGCGGGTTACAAGTTTTGATTCGATGTGTTCGCCCTCATCAAGCCCTAGTTTGTCCATAATATTTTTGATTTTATCACTACCAAAAATCCGCAATAGAGGATCTTCAAGGCTTAAATAAAATTGGCTTGTTCCTGGGTCACCTTGTCTTCCACTTCTACCACGTAGCTGATTGTCGATTCGACGGGATTCATGCCTTTCTGTCCCAATGATATAAAGCCCTCCAAGCATCCTTACTTCATCATTGATTTTAATATCCACTCCACGTCCTGCCATATTCGTAGCAATCGTAACTGCACCTTTATTTCCTGCATCTTTAATGATTTCAGCCTCTTGAGCGTGGTTTTTGGCATTGAGCACAGAATGTGGGATTCTCTTTATTTTTAGCAATTCATGAATTTTCTCACTTTTTTCAATAGAAGCCGTTCCCACCAAAATAGGTTGTCCTTTTTTGTTTAACTCCACGATTTTTTCTATAAGAGCATTAAACTTTTCTTTTTCGGTTTTATAAATCAAATCATTCAAATCTTTTCTTTGAATTGGTAAATTTGTGGGGATTGAGACAACTTCAAGATTATAGATTTGTAAAAATTCACTGGCTTCAGTTTGTGCTGTCCCTGTCATGCCTGCAAGCTTTTCATAAAGCCTAAAATAGTTTTGGTAGGTGATATCTGCTAGAGTTTGTGATTCTTCTTTGATTTTTACGCCTTCTTTGGCTTCTAGAGCTTGGTGTAAGCCCTCACTAAAGCGTCTTCCCTCGCTAAGTCTTCCGGTAAATTCATCAACAATCACTACTTCCCCATCACGCAAAACATAATCTTTGTCTTTTTTAAAAAGATTGTTGGCTTTGAGTGCTTGGTCTAGGTGGTGGGCTAGAATCGCATTATCAATACTATAAAGATTGTCAATCCCAAAAAGCTTTTCGGCTTGGCTAATTCCACTCTCTGTAAGTAAAATCACGCGATTTTTTTCATCAATTGTGTAATGTTCTTTTTCTTTGAGTCTCAAAGCCACATCGTTGGCAATTTTGTAATTCTCTAATACACGATTTGCAGGTCCAGAGATAATAAGCGGTGTGCGTGCTTCATCAATCAAAATTGAATCCACTTCATCAACAATGGCAAAATAATGTTCTTTTTGCACCTTTTGGTTGAAGTCATATTTCATATTATCTCGCAAATAATCAAATCCAAATTCGTTATTAGTCCCATAAACAATATCGCAAGAATATTGTATTAAGCGGTGTGAATCATCGTAGTTTTTGCTTACAATCAAGCCCACTCTATAACCTAAAAACTCATAAAGTGGGCGCATAGTCTCTGCATCTCTTTGGGCGAGGTAGTCATTAACTGTTACAATATGCACACTTTTTCCTAACATGGCATTAAGGCAAACAGGTAAAGTTGCAACAAGTGTTTTCCCTTCTCCTGTTTTCATCTCGGCAATCTTACCCTCATGCAAAACCATTCCACCAATAAGTTGCACATCAAAATGCCGCATATTCAAAACCCTCTTGCTTGCCTCACGCGTTATTGCAAAAGAGTCAAAAATGACTTTATCAAGCGCTTCTTTGGGGTTTTTAGAATCTTGAACATAATTTTTTAGTTTTTGAAAAGCATCTTTAAGCTCTTCATCACTCAAGGCGGTGTATTTTGATTCAAGAGCGTTAATTTTTTTGATTTGCTTTTTATAATGCCCTATCAAGCGGTCATTTTTGCTATTAAAGATTTTTTTTACCAGTGAGAACATTGACTTCAGCCTTTAACTTTAAAATCACAAAACTTATGAATTTTATAAAATAAATTTGCGGGATTTTAGCATAAATGGAATTTTACTTAGATAAAATGCAAAAAACTATATTATGGCAAAGGAAGAATATGATTTTCATTG
>CALVAF010000132.1 GCA_944325475.1 uncultured Helicobacter sp. | reverse complement strand
TTTTTTGTTTTTTTTTTTCTTTTGTTTTTTGTGTGCTTGTGTTGGTTTATAAAGAAAGAAGAGGGGTTATTGAAAAGGTTTTGGGGTATTGGGTTTTACTTGAGGCTTGGGGGGGGGGGGGGGGGGCTTTTAGCTGTTATTAGTGAAATTTATTGGAATTTAAATTGGTGGAATGAAAAAATCTTGAAATACAGAGAAGAGGAGATTTATAATTATGGTAAAGCCAGTGTTTGTCTTGCTTCTTATCTTGTGCGTGAGTATCAATTAAGTGAGGGCTAATGTGTCGTATTGTTGGTGGATTTGAGTTTGATGATGACACTTTAAGAAACAATATAGAGAAAATGCGAGATTCTATGATGAGTGGTGGTCCTGATGATTGTGGAATCTTCATGGAAAAAGAAGTGGTTTTGGCACATCGTAGGCTTTCTGTTATTGACTTAAGCAACCACTCTCACCAACCTTTTTGCGATGAGCGATATGCTTTGGTTTTTAATGGCGAGATTTATAATTATAAAGAAGTGGCAAAGATTTTAAGAAGTGAGGGCGTGGCGTGTGAAGGGCGGAGTGATACTGAGGTGCTTTTAGCCAGTTTTAGGCATTGGGGGGTGGCTTGTGTGAGTTTTTTTGAGGGAATGTTTGCCTTTGTAGTTTTTGATTCTTTAGAGAGAAAACTTTATCTTTTTCGTGACCGATTTGGGGTTAAGCCGCTTTATTATTATTTTGACTCTCATCGTTTTTTATTTGCTTCAGAGCTTAAAGGCTTACTGGCTTATCCAAAATTGCCAAAAAAAATAAATAAGATTGCTTTAAGCTATTTTTTGGAGCTTGGTTATATTCTAGCACCTTTTAGTATTTTAGAAGAGACTTATAAGCTAGAGAATGGGTATTACCTAGAAATAGACTTGCAAAAAGCCAAAAAGCAAGGCATAAAAAAAGCGATTAATAAAGTGCAGTATTACAATATCAAATCTTCTTATCAAGCCAATGAAGATTTTAATTGGGTGGCATTTCAAGAGGCTTTGCATAAGAGTGTGTCGCTTAGAATGGTAAGTGATGTTGGGGTGGCTGTGTGCTTGAGTGGGGGGGTGGATTCAAGCCTTGTGTGTGCGGTGCTAAAAGAGGGCGGATATGATTTTGAGACTTTTTCTATTGCTTTTTTAGAATCAGGCTTTAATGAGGGGGATTATGCTAAAGGGGTGGCTGATATTTTGGGAATCAATAATTACCAATTAGTTTGCAGCCTTAAGGAGGCACAAGGTCTTATCCCAAAACTTCCATTAATTTATGATGAGCCTTTTGGTGATTCCTCAGCAATTCCAACTTTACTTTTGGCACAAAGCATTCAAAAAACGCACAAAGTCGCCTTAAGTGCTGATGGGGGAGATGAGCTTGGGTTTGGCTATGAGAGATATTTTTGGGCTTTTAATCGTTATCAAAAATATCAAAAATATAAAAATTTTAGCTTTTTATTTAAAATACTTCAACCACAGCTTGTGGTAAAAATGCTACAACAATGTGGCATAAAAATGAGTATGGATAAATTTTTACGCATAAGAGGGCAGTTAGATTCTAAGAGCTTTTTAGAGCATTATTGGGTTGAGATTACGCATTTTAGGAAAGAAGGCTTGGAGGCTAATGGATTGCCCTTTTTAGAGGGGTGGCGAATTTTTGAGTGTGAGGGGTTAGATGGCTTTAAAGAGATGAGTTTTTTTGATTTGCAAAATTATTTGAGTGAAGATATTTTAACCAAAACAGATAGAGCAAGCATGAGCGTTGGTTTGGAGTTTAGGGAGCCTCTTTTGGGGAGAGGATTGGTGGAATTTATGGTCTCTTTAAAACCACAGGAAAATTTAATCAATCAGGGTAGAGAGAGGATTGCTGGGAAGAAAATCTTCAAACAATATTTAGAGAAATTTTTGCCTAAAGAGTTGATTTATCGTCCTAAAATGGGCTTTGGGATTCCATTAGAAGAATGGATGAGGGGGAATCTTAGGTATTTGTTAGATGAAGTTTTGCCTTATAGTGAGGGATATTTGGACAAACAATATTTGGAGCGATTGGTAAGTAATTTTGATAGGGGGAAGAGCGTGGATTTTGCTAAAATTTGGTATGTGTATGTGTTTTGTGCTTGGAGGAGGGAGTGGGGTATTTAAAGCTTGTAGATTGTGGTAGAATTGTGATTTTATTTTCTAAGGAGATTGATTTATGGAAAAGAGTGCTAAAGAGCATTGGGAGGCTACTTACCAGCATGCTAGAGAGATTAATCCTAATTGGAAGCCCATTTACTATGATTTTAGAAGTATTGCTAGTGTGATAGAGAGGCAAATTAACCATTATAGCCCTCGTAATATTTTTGAAATAGGTTGTGGAGATTCTTTGTGGTTGCCCTATTTTATCAAAAAGTTTAATTTTGAGTGGGGGGGGGGGGAATTGATTATTCGCCTATTGGTTGTAAGGAGCTTAAGGAGCGTTTGGAGGTTTGTGGGGTAGAGGCAGAAATTATTTGTGATGATTTTTTAAAATACCAAAATGGTCTTTTTTGTGAGGGGAAAAGACAAGAGTTTGATATCGTGTATTCTTTAGGAGTTGTGGAGCATTTTAGCCAAGCAAAGGAGGTAATAAAAATTTTCTCTTCGTTTTTGTCTTCAAAAGGGATATTAGTGACAATCATACCAAATTTTTCAAGATTTTCTTTCCATAAAATGCTGTGTTATTGGTATCAGCCAGAAATTTTAAAGATTCATTTTTTGCATGATTTGAAATCTTTAGAGAAAATCCATTGTTTGGAGGGCTTTAAGATTTTAGAAAGCGGTTATTTGGGGAAATTTTCTATGGGGATTTTGGCTTATGGTATGAAACCTAGGGCTATTTTTGGTAAAAATTATGAAAAACAAAGAAAGGTGGGGAATGCAATGGCAAAATTTGTATGGAAGAGAATGCAAAACATTACAGACTATAAAGGAAATAGTGTCTTTGCACCTTATATTTATTGTGTGATTGGAAGGGAATAGGGATAGGATTTAATCCCAGCATAAAAAGAAAATATTTTGCTAAAATTTGATGTGTGTCTTGTGCTTGCAAGAGAGATTGCAAGAGAAATTTGGAGGATAGATTGGAATATCTAAAAAAATATGAAAAGATAAAATTAATAGGGCATTGCTATATTTACCCAAATGGTGGTTGTGCCAAGAGGCTTTTGAGGATTTTAAAGGCAGTTTATTTAGGGGTTGAGTTTATAGGAATTGATGATAGGGAGGAGGCAAGTAGCTTTGAGAGATATAAAGAAGAGATTAAAACAAGTCAAAAATATGTTTTGTTAATGGGTGGCGATATTTATGAGGAGCTGGAGAGAAAATGTCTTGAATCTGGAGTTCAAAAGCTTATTGATAGCCGAGAATATGTTGCCTATCTTTTGGGTAGAGAAATCTTGAAATTAGCAGCGGGGGGGGGGGGCAAATTTGCGTTATTAGAAAATCGAATTTTGCACCTTTATGAAGAAGAGTGGATTAGGCATTATTATTACTTTTATGATCTTTTTATTTATTATTGCCCTAAAATTGCTTTAGAGGAATTAAGGCAATGTGTGTTGCAATATTGTCAAGTAACGCAGCGCCATTTAGAGAGGGCAGGTTATTCTTTGGAATTGCAAAAGGGCATTATGCTTGATTTTGCGCCCCATACTTTAGAGATTTCTTCTTTTATTTCAGATTCTACACCAATTGCTTGGTATTTTGGGAGTATGGAGTATTATTTAGAGCACCAACATAAGGTTGGAAATCAGCCAATTTTAATCGCACCTTGGGTGATTGCAGATTATTTTGTGAATTATGAGGTTACTTTGAAGCTTTCAGGTGGAATGCCGCGGCTTAATCCTAAGCAAAGAAAAGTGGTGGGTATGGGGCATTCTCTAGCTGAAGCCTTTGGGCTTTCCCCAAGAAATGTGAAGAAGAAAAATTTAATGCAATATGCCTATTATTATTTTGTCCCCTTTAGCCATTATTGCGCGCTAGATAGAGAATCACACAAGGCTTTTGTGAAAATCTTTAAAGCCATTTCGCTTGAAATTGAAGTTTGCAAAAGCGGCTCTCCAAGATTAGATTACAAGATTCAAAACAAAAAGCCTTGTCATTGCCCCATAAAGCAATTTTTGTTTATTCCTAGATTGATGATGGCAGAGGATTTAAAGGGGGCTATTTTGTTTTTACTAGAAAAGGGCAAAAAGGTTGTCTTTCGTCCCCACCCAGCTTTAAAAAGCTATGTGGAATATATGGGGAGTGGAAATCCCTATGCGGCTTTAGAAGAGTTCTGCAATTATCCCCATTTTTCTTTTGATTTGAGTGGGAGTTTGAGCTCTGAGCTACTTGTAGAGAGCATTGTGGTTACAGATAATTCTTCAGTGTCTTATAGCACGCCTCTTAGTGTTTGTAAGCCAGTTATTCTCTATGCCTTCCCCAAAAAAGAATTTGACTTGAGAATTACGAATTTTGATGTGTCCTTTGCCAATCCCAAATTGCATAGAGTGGCGTTAAATTTAGAAGAGTTTAAGCGAGAATCTTTGCAATTAGAATCTGATTTAAAAACTAAAGGAAGGCAGGTTTTAGAGGAATTAGAGCAATACCAGAGAAAAGAAATTTATCATTTGGGTAAGTCTTCAAAATGGATAGCAAATTTTTTGGAAAATATTTTAAAAGAAGCTTAAAGGCATTTTGGGTAGAATCATCGCATTACAAAAGAGGGTAGGCGATGAAAATTGTGTTTGTGATTGATGTGATGCGTCAAGGAGGTGGGGCACAAAAAGTGCTTTCAATTCTGCTTCCTTTGTTGCAAAAGAATCAATTTAAAGTGGAATTGATTGTTCTAAAAAAAACAGAGCAATTACTAGAGATTCCAGAGATTAAAACCCATTATTTGCTAGAGGAGGAAACGCAAGGGCTTATGGCAAATGCGTTTGTGATTCTTAAAGAGATTGAGAGAATTGCTAAAGAATCGGATTTGATTTGTTCTTTTATGGATTTTATTACCAGCTATTTTGTGGCTTTGAGCGCTAAAATTTCTTTGAAACCCTACTATATTTTTGTGCGCTGTGAGCCTTCTTTTGTGGCAAAAACATTCCCTGAAGCTAGAATCAATGGAATGCTTTATTCTCTGTGTATGCAGGGGGCTACTAGGGTGATTTGTAATTCTAAGAGTTCTTGTGAGGACATTATAGAAAATTTTGGTGTGGCAAAGCAGAAGGTTGGCATTTTGTATAATCCCATTGATTTTAAAAGGATTGAGATTTTAGCAAATGAGGGGGATAGGATACAAAAAAGAGATAATGAAATACTTTGTGTGAGTGTGGGGAGGCTACATAGCCAAAAAAACTATGAAACCTTGCTTGAATCTTGCAAAATCCTGCAAGCACGCAAGGCAAACTTTCGCTTTTTGGTGCTTGGGGATGGTGAGCTAAGGGGGGAGTTAGAATCAAAAAAGCAAGAATATGGGCTTAGAAACATTGAATTTTTAGGCTATAGGGCTAATATGTATGGGATTTTAAAAAGTGCTGATATTTTTGTGCATTCTTCAGCTTACGAGGGCTTTCCTAATGCCATCTTAGAGGCAGCAAGCCTTTCAAAACCACTCGTGCTTTCTAATATCAAGCCGCACAAGGAAATTTTTGAGAAAAATGCGTTGTTTTTTGAGGT
The DNA here is from genome assembly GCA_944325475.1 of uncultured Helicobacter sp. Classification (GTDB taxonomy): domain Bacteria; phylum Campylobacterota; class Campylobacteria; order Campylobacterales; family Helicobacteraceae; genus Helicobacter_D. The sequence goes on along the minus strand of CALVAF010000132.1, from coordinate 844 downwards.
CTTTGATGCTTTTGGGTTATGTGAATGTTTAGAAACCTTGCAAGAGGAATGCCAAAGGAAGCATTTTTCGGTGGTTGCTAGGGCTTGTGTGGAAGGTTTTTCTTACGAGTGTTTTGAAAGGCAAGCCCTAAGAGAGTTCCAGCAATTAGGAAAGCCCTCGTAAGCTGAAGAATGCACAAAAATATTTTGGATTTTATTAAGGAGGAGTAATTGGAGCAAGAACAAAAGCGATTTTTTTGGGATTACCGATGTGCGCGATAGCTGGCATTTATAGCCAAAGGGATATTGTAGCTTTAGAGAAAATGTTGCATTTTATGCAAAAACGCGGTCCTAATGAGCGCTATTTGTTTTGTGAAGGGGATTTTATAGCGGGTATGAATCGCCTAAGTATTAATGATTTGCATTTTGGGGAGCAGCCTTTTTTGAATGCTGATTCTTCAGTTGTGGTGCTTTTTAATGGGGAAATTTATAATTATAAGGTTTTAAAGGAGGGCTTAGAGCAAAAAGGGCATTGTTTTAAGGGGCATTGTGATGGGGAGATTCTGCCTTTTTTGTATGAAGAATATGGGGTGGATTGCTTTAGCTTTTTAAATGGAATGTTTGGAATTATGGTGTATGATAAGAAAAAGGCGCAAATCATTTTAGCGCGGGATGGAATGGGCGAAAAACCGCTTTATTATGTGAAGCAAGGTGGGCAATTTGCGTTTTCTACTTTGATAAAACCGCTTAAAGAATATTTTAGAAATTTCTCTTTAAACCCCCAAGCTTTGTGGGATTTCTTTACTTTTGGGTTTATTCCAGAGCCACAGAGTGTTTATAAGGAAGTCAAAGCCTTAAAAAAAGG
>CALVAF010000131.1 GCA_944325475.1 uncultured Helicobacter sp. | reverse complement strand
ATATGCCCAGATTTCCCCATTCCCGTAATCACACAATGCCCTTTGAGTTTTAAAAGACATTCCACCACACGATTAAAATCTTCATTTAAATGCTCTTTTAAGCCCAAAATTGCCTCTGATTCTATGTCAAATACTTCTTGTGCAATTTGTGTAAAATCCTGCATACAAACTCCTCTTTGATTTTATAACAACATTGCCCCAATAATCCCGCCAATTAGCAAAGGAATATTATAAGCTATGAAAGTTGGCACACAAGTATCCCAAATGTGATCATGCTGCAAATCAGCATTCAATCCAGAAGTAGGACCCAATGTGCTATCTGAAGCCGGACTTCCTGCATCGCCTAATGCCCCAGCAATCCCTACAAGCAAAATAATTGCTTCATAGCTAAAGCCAAGTTTCAATGCTAAAGGACAATAAATGGTTGCAATAATTGGCAAAGTCCCAAAAGAGGTCCCAATCCCAATTGTCACAAGCAAACCAATAAGCAACATCATAATCGCTCCACCAAGCTGCCCACCAGAAAAAGATGAAACCGTTTCTACCAATGATTCAATCGCACCGGTTTCTTTTAAGACACTTCCATATCCAGCCGCTACTAACATCACAAAAGCAATAAATGCCATCATCTTAAAACCATCTTCGATGACATTGTCGATATTCTTCCATTTAATCGCCCCAAAGACAATCATCACAAACAACCCAGAAAGCCCACCAAGAGGCAAAGAGCCCCCTATAATCTGCACCACAAAAGCCACAATCGCCCCAAGCAAAACCCCAAAATCCTGCCTACTCATTTTAGGATTATCCAAATGCCCTAGCACATTTTCTTCTAAAAATGTATTTTGGTATTCTCTAGGCTTACAATAAAACACAAAAATCGCCAACAAAAGCCCCACAAGCATGCTTGCCCCACCAATCCACATCACGCTTGAAATCTGCTCCAAATTCACGCTAATTCCATTTTGCTCTAACTGCTTTTGCAAAATCGTATGAAACAGCAATCCATACCCTACGCTAAAGCTGACATAAGGGGCTTTTAAACCAAAAGTCAAAGCACAGGCAACTGCCCTTCTATCAATTTTTAAGCGATTCATCAAAGGCAAAAGGGGTGGAATTAGAATTGGAATAAAAGCAATATGCACGGGGATAAGATTCTGCGAAAAACAGGCAAAAAAGGCGATAAACAAACAAAACATCAAACGGCGATTCTGAATGAAATTTGCAATATAGTACACCAAAATAGGCGTGAGATTCGTCCTTGCTATCGCACTTGCCAACGCCCCAAGCAAAATATAGCTCAAAGCAATCTCTAAATTTCCAGCCATCCCAGAAATCAAAATCTTAATGGTCTCTTCAAAGCCAAGCCCAGCGAAAATCCCCGCCACCAAAGCCGACACAAGAATTGCCAATAAAACATTCAATCGCGCCAAACAAAGCACACTCATCACAAAAATTGAAACTACAACGGGGTTAGTTAGCATACTAATCCTTTTTTAAAGAATGGGGGTGCAGCAAAACAAATTCCCCTAATTTTTGCTGCAAATAATCTGCAACCACATGGCATTTTATCTTAAACAGAAAGAAGATTCTTAAATCTCTCTGTGCCGCTTTTTCCATAGATTCAAAATTCCCCATTCCTTTAGCAAGCACCAAATCTGATTCCCTAAAAAGCCTCTGTGATTCACCACTAGCTAATTCCTCAATAAACCCCGGGCTTGGCACCCCACTATCCACCACTTCACAAAGCTCAAAAAGCCCAGAACCACTCCTGCGTAAATCATCTAAAGTGACATCATTAATAATCTCCCCGCCCCGCACAAAGTAAAAAATCTGCAGCTGCGGATAATGAGATTTTAAAATCCTAATCAAAATCTCATCAAGCTCATTTTCTCCAGCATTATCGCCGATATAAACCAGCCTTTTTGCCCTCCATAATCGCTGCTTCAAAGCTTCAATATGAAAATAGGCAAACTGAGTATCAAAAACCCTCTGACACTCCTCTTCTAAACTAAAAGCATACTCCGCACCATAATCAATGACATTCCCAAGCACCGCACAATAAAGCCCAAATTCTAGCTGATTTTCTTTAGCAATTACCTGCAGCTTTTGAATCAAAGTTTCTTTAAGCACCCTTGCTTTTTGGATACTTTGTTGTTTTATTTGTTTATAGGGTGCTGGGTTTTTGGCAATTTGAGCGATTCTATCATACAAAACCACTGCTAATAATGTCGGTGGAATCTCCCTATCCCTATCCAAAGTGATTCCTTTTTTTTCAAAAAACTCCCACACTTTTTTTTGATAATCCGCTACAACCTCCTGCCCTACTTGAATCATCGCTTCTTTTGGAGCATAGCCAATAGTCTCTGCCGTCCTTATCGCTTGTTTTTGCAGGCATTCCAAGCATTTTATCTCTAGATTAATCGTCCATTCCTTCTTTTGGTTTTGCATCAATCACCTTGCCCCACATCATCTTATATTTCCGCTTCAAAAACTCAATTTCTTCTTGTGCGGCTTTGAGCTGTTCTCGTAGAATCGCAATGGTTTTTTTATCATCTTCATACACCTCTTGGGTATTAAAAAGGGCATCTTTTAGGAATTGATTCTCGCTTTTTACGCTTGTAATTGTTTCTTCTTTTGCACTCATGACTTTTTCATGCAGACTTAGAATTGTGCCAATGGTTTTCTCCACAAACTCGCTATCCACACTAACGTTCTGATTGGCTACCATCACTGCATTACTTCCTGTGTGCACAACTGCTTTTGTGCTACTACCTGCATCAATGAAAAACTCACCCTTTTCTTGCTTGCCCTTTAGCTCACCACTAGCAACCATTTCTAGCACCTTTTCTTTGCTAAGATTGGCTAAAGAAACAAATTCATCAATCTTAACCCAAGTCTCCATTGCTAAAACCCCTATAAAATCACTTCAATATCTTGGGAATCTAATTCCACATTTTTGGCTTTCATGACTCGATCTTCTCGTAATTTCCCTTCTAATTCTGCATTGCTTAATGCTAAAATTTGCATGGCAAGATATGCGCTATTTACCGCACCTGTTTTCCCCAAAGCCACGGTTGCCACCGGCATTCCAGAGGGCATTTGCACTGTAGAGAGCAAAGAATCTAAGCCATCTAAAGCCCCGCCCTTTAGCGGCACCCCAATGACTGGTTTAGTCGTCATAGACGCCACTGCACCTGCTAAATGCGCTGCCATTCCTGCTGCTGCAATAAACACTTTTGCACCCTTTTGCTCGGCTTGTTTGACATAATCTTTAGTGCGATTTGGACTTCTGTGTGCAGAGCTAATAATCACTTCATAGGACACATCAAATTTTTTTAACACCGAGAGGCACTCTTTCATCACTTCATAATCACTTTTACTTCCCATTAAAATCGCTACAAATTCCATAACTCTCCTTTATATTGCAGATAATGCGGCTCCAAGCCCAATTAGAAACCCGCCAATTAACACTATGAGAAAAAAATAAAAAAACAAATATAAAATCGCAGGCAAAAGCACCAGCCACCAAGACCATTCAATCTTCCCTAATAATTTCAAGCCAATAAATAAAAGCTGTAATCCAACAAAAAAGAAATCTATCATTATTCCTCTTCACTTTCAAAAGGCTTCTTTTTCGCTTTTAAACGGACAATTCTTGCCCCTTCTGTAGCTAAAACCTCATACTCGCAAAACTCATCACTAATCACATCACCCACCACTGGCATACGCTCTAGCAGGTTAAAGACATATCCCCCAATAGTGACTTGTTCGGTATCCTCTTCAAAAGTGATTCCAAGCACATCTGCCACACGTTCTAAATCCATCATTCCATCAAAGGAATAGGTGTCTTCATCGATTTTATGATAATCCTCACTCTTTTTGTCATGCTCATCAGAAATATCCCCAATGACTTCTTCTAAAATATCCTCCATTGTCAGTAATCCAGCCGTCCCGCCATACTCATCAACCACCAAAGCCGTGTGAATCTGTCTGCGATTCATTTGAATAAGAATATTAGAAATCGAGGCACTCTCTGGGACAATAATCATCTCTCTTACAAGATTTTCTAATTCCTTAGATGGATTTTCTGATAGCATCGTCTCTAGCAAATCCCGCAAATGCACCATTCCAATAATATTATCTTTGCCCTCTTTGCAGTAAGGATAGCGTGTGTGTTTAGTGCTTGTTACAATCTGCATATTTTTTTCATAAGTATTGTCATGATACAAACAAATCATATCTTTTCTTGGCGTCATAATCTCCTTTGCTATCGTATCAGAAAAACTCACAGCATTTTGGATAATCTCATTTTCAATCGTATCTAAATACCCCCCTTTCAAACTCTTCCCAACGATGATTTTTAACTCCTCTTCAGAATGCGCACTCTCTTCACCCTCACTAGCAGGTTTGATTTTAATAGAGTGTAAAATCATTGTTGCAATAAAATCAAAAATCTTAATCACAGGATAAAACACGACCCAAAAAGCATGCAAAGGTCTAGCGACAAGCAACACAGACTTTTCAGCTTTAGCAATGGCAATAGACTTAGGCACAATCTCGCCCACCACCACATGCAAAAGCGTAATAAAGCTAAAAGTAATCACAAAGCTAACAGAATGCAACAAAACAGGATTATCACTGATAAAATACTTAAAGGGAACTTCGAGTAATCTCGCAACAGCAGGCTCTCCAATCCAACCAAGCCCAAGAGATGAAAGGGTGATTCCAAGCTGTGTGGCAGAGAGGTAAGAATCAAGTTTTCCGGTGATTTTGAGTGCAAGTTTCGCCCCAGAAACCTCTCGCTTAACTAGTTCTTCTAGCCTAGAGCGGCGGATTTTGACAATGGCAAATTCAGAGAGGACAAAAAAACCATTTAATAAGACAAGAAATAAAGCAAGAATAGACAGCAAAATCGAATCAACTTCCAAAAATTCTCCTTTAAGATTTAAAAATCAGCTATATTATAACACAATTAACTTATTTTTAAACTTCTTTTTCTCTTTGCCCACAAAAGACTTCATTAATCCCATAACTAAGCCCCATGCCAAAAAGCAAAATCGCCCAAGAAAGATACACCCAAATAAACAAAAATAGCAAAATGCTAAAGGAACCATAAAGCGTCAAATAGGCTTTGTTATAAAACACATAATACACAAATCCCCATTTACACAGTGACCAAAGAAATGCTGTAATGAGAGAGCTTATCAGCATGTTTTTAGAATCAATTTGCGCGTTTGCTGAAATCTTAAACAACACAAAAAAAACTATCCAAGTCACCAAATAAGGGCTAAGTCTAAAAAGCCAAAGCATAAAATCCTTATACCCCAAAATATCTAAATACGCATAAGCCTTGGCGCTTAAATAAATAGAAAATAAAATCCCCACCGGAAAAAGTGTCATACAAGTCCAATAAACTGCTAGAGAATCCCAAAACCCACGCGGCTTAGTGTGGAAAATTTTGCCTGCGATAAATTGGTAATTTTTAAAAAACAAAATCGAAGTCACAAATGCATAAAGCAACCCCATTCCACCAAGCTTTGCAGAGTTTGCCAAAAAACTTTCCATATACCCCAAAAACACATCAGAATAACTCGGTAAAAAATTCGTAATTACTAGATTTTTGAAACTTTCCATATATTCTTTAAACTCAGGCATTGCCGCTACCAAAGAAAACACAATCAAAAGCATTGGCAAGAGCGCAAAAATCGTATAAAAACTAAGGCTTGCAGCAAAATAAAAAAAATCCCCCTTAATAAAAACATAAGAATATTTAACCACCCCATAAGAGCTACTACAAAAACTTCTCCACTTTTTTTTATCAAAAAAAGAATATCTCTCAAACATAACTTATCTAACTCTCCTCTAAATATCCAAATTTCAAAATCATCATTTCTTCACAAAATTCTATAACCCATTTGCTTGAATCTTCCAAGGAACCTCACAAAATTCTTAAATCACAAGATCTTTCATAGAAACTTTGTGTGTTTTCTAAATTCACCCTTCTTCATAGAAATTCCCAAGTTTATTACAGCTTTGTAATAAACCATTTGAGAAGCATACTCTAAGAATTGTATTTTACTTATCCTATTTTATCCTCTTCCCTCAAAAAAATACATTACCGCTAAAGGATGATGAGCAAGCGAGATTCCTTATTTTACAAGACTCTTATCATAAATGCCACCTTTTTCAAGTTTTTAAACGCAAGAAACACAAACCAAAAATATCCTGTTAACACACTCTCATATCATAGCTAACAAACTTTTTAAAATATCTTTGCGCTCCCCCACCCTCATCATACAAAATACCAAAATACAGACAATCCAAGCATCTCATTTATTTTATCCCCAAATCACTCACAGCTTGTTGCAATTCCATACCCATAGGACTTGATTCTTGCCACTTCTTCTTTAGGTGTATTTCCCTTTGTCGTGAGATAATCCCCTAAAACCACCGCATTAATCCCACATTCAAAGAGAGCTTTTTGATTCTCCCCAAAAACCCTCTCTCTACCCCCTGCAATCATTAATCTAGCCTCTGGCAAATACTCCCTTGCCAATCTCACACACTCTAGCGCTTCTTCCTCACCCATTATCTCTTGCTTAAGCGGCAAAGCTTTGTTGGGGATAAAAAAATTAATGGGTGAGCTATGGGGCTTTAGGGTTTGGAGGGCATGGAGTAAATCCAGCCTATCTTGCCATGATTCCCCCATGCCAAAGATTCCACCACTACACAAGCCAAGCCCTACTTCAAGGGCATTTTCACAAGTCTCATACCGCTCTTGAAAACTATGAGTCGTGCAAATTTGGGGGAAAAAATTCTTAGAAGTCTCCAAATTATGATTATAACTTGCAATGCCTGATTCTCTTAACTCTCTTAGAGAATCCTTACTTGCAATCCCACTACAACCAATCAAATGCAAATACAACCCCTCATTAACAATCGCCCTAGCCGCCCTTGAAATATATTCCACTCTTTTATCATCTAAATTCCGCCCACTTGTCACCAAACAAAACCCCAAAGCACCATTTTTAACCGCTTCTTTTGCCTCAAAAACAATCTGCTCTATGGGTTTAAATTTATACCGCTCAATCTCTGCATTATATTTCGCACTTTGTGTGCAATAAGCACAATCCTCCGCACAGCTTCCACTAGAAACATTAGAAATTGTGCATAAAAAAATCTCTTTCATCGCCTAACCTTTTACCCTTTTAGCACCTCATCTCTGCCTTTGAAATCTTGAATCTTAATGCTCACTCCCTCTAAATAAAACACGACAAAATCTGGATTCTGTGGCGTTTGATAAATCTCTTTAAGGACAGGGTATTTCTCAAACATTGCCTCTTTGATTGCAGGGTTTGAATCAAACCTCGCTTCCCCGCGAATCCTAATCCACATATTCTCCCCATCAAAAGCGCTTAATTCCACTCCCGAAAAATTTTGCATATGCTTATACATTCCTTTTTTAACAGAAGTGAAAAAATACCATTTCTCATCTTTATACAATGCCGATTTTATCGGTCTTACTCTAGGATTCCCACAAGTTCCTTTGGTGGCTAAAAAAGTTACATTTTTATCTAAAAAATCTAAAATTTCCTGTGTCATTTTTTTCCTTTATTGTGTATTTTGAATATCTTCAATTCTCTCTTTGCAAGCGATACATTCCAAAACTGCCTTTTTGCGATATTTTCGCCTTACCATTAAAGAATCACATTGAGAACAATGCATACTTGTTGGCTCATAAGTAGAGATAAAGTCGCATTTGGGGTAATTTGCACAGCCATAAAACTTCCCTCGCCTACTCATTCTCTCTAAAATCTCTCCCCCACATTTAGGGCATTTCACACCCTCTATGGCTTTTTTAGTTTTAGCGCTAGGGTTAAGCGATTTTGTGTTTTTACACTCTGGATAGCCGCTACATGCTAGAAACTCGCCATTTCTACCATATTTTTTCACCATAGGCTTACCGCATTTCTCACATATACCATAATCCTCACTGCCTTCTTGCACACCTTCTTCTGCCTCTTTTTTGATGTATTTACATTTAGGATACCCACTGCACCCTACAAACTCCCCATATCTCCCACTTCGCTTAATTAGCTCCTTACCACAAAGCGGACAATTCTCGCCTGTTGGAATCGCTAACTTCTGGCTTTGTATGATGGTTTTACCCTCATTGATTTTTTGGATAAATGGCTCATAAAATCCCCACAAAAGCTTTTGCCAATCCTGCTTATTCTCGGCAATTTCATCAAGCTTTTCCTCTAAATTTGCCGTAAATTTAGAATCCACAATCTCTAAAAAATGCTTCTCTAAAAGCTCTACAACTTTAAAAGCCACCTCTTGGGGCTTGATTTGCTTTTTTTCTAGGCTAATGTATTCCCTTGAATTAAGCAAAGAAATTGTCGGTGCATAGGTGCTTGGACGCCCCATTCCTAAAGATTCCAATGTTTTAATCAAACTCGCTTCAGAAAATCTCGCTGGAGGCTCCGTTTGATGTTCGCTAGCCTCACATTTCTCTAACACTAAAGCCTCACCAACTTTCAAATGTGGCAGCAATTTGTCTTTATCCTCATTTCCCAAAACCCGATAAAACCCATCAAATATAAGCTTTCTGCCGCTTATTTTGAGGGTTGAATCTTGTGATTTTACAAAAATATTTTGTAATTCAAACTCCGCATCACTCATCTGAGAGGCTAAAAAACGATTGTAAATCAAAGCATACAGCTTGAGCTCATCACCTTTAAGGTATTGTGCGGCAATTTGGGGCGTAAAATCTATCAAAGTCGGTCGAATCGCCTCATGTGCTTCCTGCGCACCTTTTGCCTTAGTTGCATAGTTTTTGGGTTTAACTGGGATATATTCTTTACCATAAGTTTTAGCAACAAACTCTCTTGCCTCATCTTGTGCAATTTTTGCGATATTTAAGCTATCCGTTCTCATATAAGTAATCACCCCCATAGAACCCTTATTAGTCATCACACCTTCATAGAGCTTTTGTGCTGTTTGCATCGTCCGTGAGGGCGAAAATCCAAGAATCGAGCTCGCACTTTGCTGGAGTGTGGAAGTCATAAAAGGCGGTGGCGTAGAGGTTTTACGCTTTTTGTTTTCAATTTCTTGAACCTTAAAAGATTCTTGTTTTAAGCGCTTAACAATCTCTAAAGCCTCGCCTCTTTCTTGCAAAGTAAGCTTTTGAATCTTCTTCCCACCAAACTCCAAAAGCTCTGATTCTAGCCCTTCTTTAAAGACAATATCCACACTATAATAAGTAATGGGCTTGAAATTTAAAATCTCCTTTTCTCTATCCACGATGATTTTTAAAGCACTGCTTTGCACCCTTCCTGCACTCAAACCCCTTTGAATCTTAGAGGCAATCAAAGGGCTTAGACGATAGCCCACAATTCTATCAAGCAGCCTTCTTGCTTGTTGCGCATTAACTTTATCCATATCAATATGACGTGGATTTTTTAGTGAATCCAAAATCGCCTTTTTGGTAATCTCATGAAAGACGATTCTAGGCAGCTTTTGTGGGTCTTTGCCAATGGCTGTGGCAATGTGGAATCCTATCGCCTCCCCCTCTCTATCCTCATCAGTTGCAATATAAATTGTCTTAGAATCTTTAGCAAGCTTCTTTAGCTCATTGACAACACTTTTATGTGATTCATCAATTTTGTATTCTGGGATAAACTCATTATTATCAATCTTAATCCCAAAACTATGCTTTGGCAAATCCCTAATATGCCCTTTGGAGGCAACCACTTCATAATTATTTCCCACAAAATTTTTAATTGTCCGTGCTTTGGTTGGGGATTCTACAATAATCAAATCTTTCAAGCTCATTCCCTATAACAATTTTTTCCTAATCATACAAAAATTTTACAAAAAATATCAAGCACCCAAGCCCCGCCCCAACAAATCACGATAAATCTCACCCCCTATTTGATTCTTTGAAAAGGCGATAAAATGGTTATTTCTAAAGCTTTCTTTATTATAAAGCAAGGGCTTTTTAGTAACGCAATCCACAATCACACCCCCTGCTTCTCTCAAAACAATATCACACGCTGCCATATCCCATTCACTCGTGCCATTAAACCTAGGATACAAATCCGCCTCACCTTTAGCTAACGCACAAACTTTCAAAGAAGAACCATATTTTTGCACCTTTAAATGGTATTTTTGCAAAAATTCCTGCGTCTCTTTTGTGCTATGGAAATTTGAATCACATGCCACCAATTTCTTATCTTTTATGATTCTATCCCCATTAAGGCGCAATTTGTGGGATTGCAAAAATGCCTCATCTACCTTTTGTGATTCTCTAGCCTCTTTTAGCGCTTTGGGGTTCAAAGTATAACTCCCAAACCCCTCTAGCGCCAAATACAGCTCATCAAAACAAGGGGCATACACCACGCCTAGAATCGGGCGATTCTCATAAACTAGAGCAGTATTAATCGTCCAACCTCCATTTTGCGCTAAAAAATCCTTCGTCCCATCAAGTGGGTCAATGAGCCAATAATACTCCAAACTTTTGCGTTTTGCATACTCCAAAACCGCCTCTTCAGAACAAATTCCAAAGCTTGAGAGATTCTGCAAACTCTGCATAATAAAGGCATTAGATTCTAAGTCTGCTTGAGTAATGGGGGAAGAATCGCTTTTTAAAGAAAATTCTGTTTTGCCATAATACTTGAGCGCAATCTTGCCTGCCTCCAATGCCACCAAACCAACCCTAAAAAGTAAATCCCTAAAAAACAGGTCTTCAAAAGAGGAATTTTGCATTAGATTCTTATCTCCAAATCACTTTTAAAATCAATCTCACACCAACCGCCAAAAATCTCCACAGCTAAGGCATTATGGTATTGGTCAATCAGCCCTTGCAAAAAGCTTGTCATATACATATTAGAAAAATCCTTACCCTCATACAAAAGTCCCCTATCCAGTGTATCATAAAACTCCAAAACTTGAGGCAAAAATTCATAAGAAAACTTAAAAAGTCCAATATACTGCCCCTCAATCTCACTGTAATCTTTTGCCTTTTTGCCAAGCTCAATGATCTTACCCTCTTTAATTTTTAATGTCTCGGCATCTTCTAGGGGGTTACTAAACCTTCTCCCCCAAAGCTCCCTCCAAGCTTTATCAATGATGATTCCAAAAGGCGTCTTAACCTCCTTTAACTTCCCTACAATCTCTTTAGAATACACAATATCCGCATAAGAAATAAGCAAATCTTCTTTTTTAGCGATACATAATTCTATCCACTCCCTCGCACAAAAAAGCGTTGCAACCATATTTGTAGAATCAAAATGAGGATTTTTAAAAAAGGTTTTTATAGTGTATTTTTGCGCTAGATATTCTTCTAAAATCTCCGCTAAATACCCACAAACCACAGCAATTTCAGAGATTCCTGCTTCCTTTAGGGCTTCTATCTCATAATCAATAATCTTTTTACCCTGATATTCCACCATACATTTTGGATTCTTTTGTGTTAGAGGCATTAGCCTTGACCCAAAACCCGCCGCTAAAATAATCGCTTTCACAACTCTCCTTGTAAAATCTTATCAATTTGCTCCAAAATCACCTCCTCACTCTTGCCTACATAATAAACATTTTCATTCCTAAACTTCTCAATCCTTTTTGAATCTTCTACACCCCTTTTGTCTCTAAGTCTCTCTTTTAAGTCTTTTAAGCTACGAATTTGCCCCCCCCCCCCACTAACATTAGGAATAAACTTTGCTAAATGTGTTGTTAAATGCAAGGGTGCAAAAAACACGCTAGAGCGTAAAGAGCTAAAAGAAAAGGTAAAAGCAATCGTAGAGAAATCCGTAATCAAAAAATCGCTGGTATTCCCAAAGTCATTCCCTAACTCCTCATCAAATCTTACGCGAGATTCATTATTCCATTTTGCCTTAATGAAATGATAAAAAGGGTGATTGTTTTGGAAATTTATAGGGTGAGCACGGTAAGAAATGCAATAATCAGTAGAATCCAAAAGCGTTTCAATAAGGCTATTTTCAACCCCACTAAAAAGATTCAAACTGGCATAATCACCCCCCACATAACGCAAACTTGGCGCATAAGTAATCCTATTAGAATCTCGATAAGCATAAGTTTCAATCGCCCTATCTAGCTTTGGATAGCCACTCTCTAGCAGTTTTACTTTTGATTTTTTCAAAGATTTTTTAAAGGATTCCATAGCCATTTTAGAAGGCACTAAAATATAATCCACCACCTCAGTAGCACCCGTTGCCTCAACTAAACTATGGGGGAAATAGATTCTCTTAGCCTTTGTGCTAAGGAAAGTCCTATCAATCTTACCATTCTCATAGCCCACTTGATCCGCAGTCAAAATCAAATCAATCCCCTCAATATCAGCATTCAAATAATAAGTCCGTCCATTTTCAATAACACGCCACGGAAACAAAACATTATAATGCCCACTACTCTCAAATGCGTCATTTAAGATTCTATCAACAACAGTAATGACATTGTATTTTTCTTTTAATCTTGCAATCAAATCCCCATATTGCTTACGATAAGTAGGATAATAAGCCACCACGCAAATATTTTTACGCTCTTTACTCAAATGCGATTGTATGGTTTGCTTTGTTGTTTGAAGGAATTGTTTAATTGTCTCTTCAATCATAAAACCACTCCATTTAAAAATTCTTGGATTTTTGCCTCTTTTGCTTGTTTGATTGAATCATATTTCAAAAACGCTTCCCTAAGCTCCCATAAGGAGCTCACACTATGCGAAAGGCTCTCTAACATAGAGTAATATTTATCATTTGAGGGGTATTGTATGCCATTAAACCCAAACCAACACAAAATACTTGGATTCTGTGTCAATAATGTGTATTCCAACACCCTATTGGAAACATCGCTCACAAGCACATCAATATTTTTAGGGGGCTTTTTAGCCCATTTAATCCTATCCCCAAAAACCTCTTTAAGAGATTCTAAAATCGCTTTGCAAGTTTGAATATGTGGCAAATAAAAAACCTCTAACTTGCTATTATCTAGCAAAGTTTCTAACACCATCACATCAAAACTACAAGCAACATTATTGTGTAAATCATCACTAAACTCTCTTGCACTTGGTGCGTATAAAACCCTCATGATTATTCCTTTAAGCTTTTTTGCCATTCTCTAAAAATCTTAGAA
>CALVAF010000130.1 GCA_944325475.1 uncultured Helicobacter sp. | reverse complement strand
AGTTGTAAATTGTGATGCTGCAGCGCTGTAGTTGCCCTCTTGCAAATACAAAAGCCCATTGGCAATTCTTGTTTCAAAATTTGTGGGTGCTTCGAGTTTGGAGAGTTGCAAAAGTGTCGCAGCATTTTCTATGTGTCCTGCACCTATGGCAGCAACGGCAGCTAAAAATAATGTTTGTGTATCTTGTTCGTTAAAATCATCAATCAAACTATTATAAAGCGTGAAAGATTTTTCAAACTCTTGTAGATAAATGTAAGTCAAAGCAAGAGCTTGAATCACACCACGTACATCATTTTGTTCGGTGATGAGGCGATTATCTAAATCCTGTTCTACATAGCGCAAAGCCCCGATAATATAGGCAATCTGAATATACATTTCCCTCACAACAGCCGCACCATAATAGATGGAATGTTTGTTAATCGTAGAATCTTGATAGTAGCTTTGAAGTTTTAAAGAAAGGCTTTTTGGGTCGTCTTTATAATTGAGTGCAAGGAGTTCTAAAAGATTGCTAAGTGGGTCGTTGGGGAGGAGGGTTTTTAGCCCATTGGCAGATTGGATAAGCAAACTTTGGTCTTGGAGGGTGATACTTTGGACAAAATTCAGAGCATAATAAATTGCAACATTACTCTTTTTGTTTTCAAGTGATTCAAGGGGTTGTGGGATTTCATTATGTGTGAAGTTGAAGAGGGCTTGGATAAACTCCTTTTCTTCAGTGCTGCTTTGGGGATTATTTTGCAGGTTTGCAAACCCTTGAGAGATTTCATTATTTAGTCGTGTGGAATCTCGGTGTGTGAGTTGTGAGGTAATAAGGGCGAAGATTCCTGCTTGTAAATCTTGTGGATTGAGGTGAAAAGCCCGTATAAAATGCTGATAAGAGCGGTCAAAGTCCCCCATTTGTGCGTAGTTTAGCCCTAGATTATAATGTAAAATAGAGTGATTAGGGTAATTTTCTGTGGCATCGACAAGCAGGGCGTTGGCGTCTCTGATGTCACCTTGCAGGGTTTTTAAAATGGCGTTGACAATGTTGCGATTAACCTTAGAGATAGTCTGCCCACGCAGTAATATTTCTTTGGCTTCTTGGAGGTTTTCGATGTGGATATTGATTCCACCTTCTTGGATAATGCTAAAGGCTTCTTTGACGTCAAAAACCTTATAGGGTGCAAAATAAAAAAGAATTTTATAGGAGTTGAGTTTTAAACCACTGAAGTGGTCCCAGAAACGTTTTTGAGCGGTGTTGATGTCAAAAAAATCCTGTTTTAAAGTAATTGCTATAGGGTAAGGATTTTTATCAATAGATTCTTTATCGTTGGCATATTTGTTGAGAATTTGAGAGGCTTGTGTGTAGTTATTTAGTTTGAGTTTGATAAGCAGTGAAGCCATTTCACGTTGTAGGGAAGCCCCAAAAGTCTCGATGGTTTGTTGGATTAAGGAATCGGCTTGTTTGTAATCGCCAATTCTGGCATAAAGCAGGGCTAAATTAAACCAATTATGAGGGTTTTGGGAATCTTTATTAAGCGCTTGCAGGGCTTTGTAATTATCATCAAAATACGCATATAAGGATGCTAAGAGAACATTATTCTGCTTTTGATAATATGCTGAACTTGGGTGATTTAGTGGGGAGAGGGCTTCAAAATAGTTGCCTTGATAGTAATGTGTGAGTGCATAGAGGTAGGAATAAAGTGGGAGATTCCCAGCATAGGGTAGATAGGCTTCTGCGAGCTTGAGATAGTATTGGTATTTTAAGGGTTGGTTGAGGTGGAGCGCACAGATGGCGGCATTAAGTGAGCTAATCACGCGGTCTTCTCCTAAATCAATAGCCTTTTGGAAGGATTGCATGGCGCTAGCATAGGATTTTTCCTGCATTTGCACAACCCCTAAATTGTAGTTAGAAAGCCCTTCAGAATAGCTAGAGATTTTACCATAGAGATCTAGGGCTTTTTCTTTATTTCCATTGGAATAAAGAAAATTAGCTTTTGCGAGTAAATCTTCAATATCTTGTGCATTGACCATAATGTCTTCATTTTTGCTTATTGGAAATTGTTGGGGTGGTATGGGTGGTGTTGGCTCGGATTGTTTTGTTTTGTGTGAGAGAAGTTGTCCGATAAAAAAAATAAAAGCAACAATCAAAATACTAAGCAATAAAGCAAGAATAATCCCAGCCTTTTTGTATTTATTGAAAAAGTCTTGAAGTTTTTCAAGCTTGGTTGGTGGCTTTGGTTTCTCTTCAGGCTTTAAGATATCTTGGAGAATGTCAAAGTCATCATCAAGATGAATGATTTGCTTATTGTCTTCTTGTGGAGTCATTAAATTACCTCAAATAAGGCAACAAGACACTAGGGATTTCAATGCTTCCATCTTCATTTTGGTAGTTTTCCATAATGGCAACCAAAGTCCTGCCTACAGCAAGGCTAGAGCCATTTAGGGTATGCACTAGGAGATTTTTTTTGTTTGAATCTTTGTAGCGGATTTTAGCGCGTCTAGCTTGAAAATTACGCGTGTTAGAAATGGAGCTAATCTCGCGATAGCAGTTTTGTCCGGGCAGCCACACTTCAATATCAATGGTATTGCTAGCACTAAAGCCCAAATCCCCTCCACAAAGTTGGATTAGGCGGTGGGGCAATCCTAGTGAAGTGAGCAAATCAGAAGCACAAGCCACCATTCTTTCTTGCATAATATCGCTATCTTGTGGGGTGGTGATTGCCACAAGCTCGACTTTGTCAAATTGGTGCTGACGAATGATTCCTCTCGTGTCACGCCCAGCACTTCCGGCTTCTTTGCGGAAGCAAGGCGTGTAGGCTGTCATCATCAAAGGCAAATCTTCTTCTTTTAAAATCTCGTTATTATAAAGATTGGTTAGTGTGACTTCAGCGGTGGGTATAAGATAGAGCTCATGCCCCTTTTTAGCTTCTTTGTCTTTTGATTCCTCATCTTCAAAAACAGAGATTTTAAACAAATCATTTTCAAATTTAGGCAGTTGCCCAGTCCCAAAAAGAATCTGGGAATTCACAATTACAGGAGTGCCTACTTCGCTAAAGCCCCTTTGGGTGTTAAAATCAAGCATATAGTTAATAAGCGCCCTCTCTAGCTTTGCACCCATTCCCATAAAAACACTAAAACGGCTTTTAGCGAGTTTCACGCCGCGTTCAAAGTCAATCCAGCCATTTTTCTCAGCAAGCTCCCAATGTTCTTTGGGTGTGAAAGCAAAAGTTTTGGGTGTGAGGACTTTTTTGATTTCAACATTGTCATTTTCATCTTTGCCAAGAGGAGTTTTAGAATCAGGAATATTGGGGATTATATAGGAGAGCTCTTGCAGCTTTTCTTCCCATGTTTGTGACTCTTGAGTGTAGAGGGCAATCTGTGTTTTGAGTAAATCGCATTCTTTTTTGAGTGTTTCTATGTCCTTGCCTTCTTGTTTGTATTGTGCAAAAAGCTTGGTTTTGCTGTTTTGTTTGGCTTGGAGTTCCTCAAGGGCAGACTTTTTTTGTTTATAGTTGAGGTGGGTTTGCTTCAAAGTTTCTAAAAAAACTTCGTCGATATTGCGTTTAGCAAGCTGTGCTACAACGCCTTCAAAGTCGTTTGCTAAAAGTTTCAAGTCAATCATAAGAATCTTCTCTCAAAAATATTTGCAGTGCTGATTCTACACTATGGCTTGTTAAAACATAATAAATTATTTTACCATTTTGTCATTTTTTAGCAAAAAATGGTGGTATAATGCGAAGATTTAATTTTCACAAGGATACTGTTATGCAAAGTGTTGGTGGATTTGGTTTGACTTTGGGGATTATGGCAGCGGTTTCGTTATTGATTATTATAGTAACGATTATTTCGGTGGTGAAAAGCGGTGACAAACTCACTTCTTTTGAAAAGAAAATTTTGATTTTTGTTGTTGTGGGATTGTGTTTGTTTGCTATGATTCTTTACTCTGCTTCGCATTTGTCTTTATTTTTTACCTTAATTAGTTAGATTTTGTTTTTCCTCCAAATGCCTTTTTGAAAGATTTTCCAATACACAAATGCGCGTAAAAATGTCTCTAAGCAAATGCAAAGATAAATGTAAAAAACGGGATAGCCGAGTTTTGCGATAAAATAACAAGGAATAACCCTCAATCCCCAAATCATTATACCATTAATCAATAAGGTAATTTTGGTGATTCCAGCACCTCTTAAAGCCCCATCTAAAATACAAATAAAAGCAAAGGCAAGCTGTGAGATTCCAATGGGAATGAGGTATTTTGCGCTTGCTTCAATTGTCTTAGAATCATCAGTAAAAAAGCTTGAAAGCAAGGGTGCAAAAGCCGTCATCAATAAGCCAATTACACCTATAAAAATACTTCCAAGTAAGAGTGTGTTAAGGGTGCTATATTTTGCTTCTAGTGGCTTTTTTGCCCCAAGATTCTGCCCCATTAATGCCATAGCAGCAATCATAAACCCAAATCCCGGCATAAAGGCAAAACCTTCGATTCTAGTGGCAATTTGATAGCCGGCTAAATCAAAAGTTCCATAGAGGGCGACAAATTTAGTCATCAAGATAATGGCTAGAAGTGTAAAAAGCCGCTCACAGCCTGATGGAATCCCAACTGCAAAAGCACGTTTGATATAATTAAAATTAATTCTACCTTTGAGAGAAATGGGGCTTTTTGGGTGGTATAGCAGATACAAAAAGAGGGCTAAAGTCTCAATAAAATTGATAATTAAAGTTGCAATTGCTGCACCAATGATACCAAAACTAGGCACAAACAAAAACCCAAAAATAA
>CALVAF010000129.1 GCA_944325475.1 uncultured Helicobacter sp. | reverse complement strand
TTTTTTGCCATTTTTTATCCTTTTAATAACTGCTTGAAATCGCTCTTAGACGTTCGATTGATTTCTTAAAAATTGTGATTGCATAGTCAATTTCCTCTTGTGTGGTGAATCGGCTCAAAGAAATTCTCACTGCAGTGTGGGCTAACTCCTTATCCGCACCAATAGCACTCATCACTGGATTTGCTTCCAAATCCTCACTCGCACACGCACTCCCCGTCGAACAAGCAATGCCATTTTTATTCAAATCCCAAAGCATGGCTTCACCCTCGACTCCACGGATACTCACTAAAATCGTATTAGGCACGCGCACAGCTCTATCTCCCACTACAAAAACATCAGGAATCTCTAGCAATGCATCCTCTAGCTTATCACGTAATCGCCTTACATTATTACTTTCAAAATCCAAATACAAACAGGCTTGACGCATCGCCTCACCCATTGCAACGATATAGGGCACATTAAGCGTCCCACTGCGTCTGCCACCCATATGCTCTCCACCATGGAAAAGCGAGGTTAGCTTCACACCTTTTTTGATATAAAGCCCACCGATTCCTTTAGGTCCATGGAATTTGCGTGCGCTAAAGCTTAGAAAATCCACATTTGCTTTTTGCACATCCACAGGAATCTTGCCAATAGCCTGCACCGCATCAGTGTGAAACAAAACCCCTCTTTCATGGCAAATTGCACCAATTTCTTCGATAGGGAAAATGATTCCTGTCTCGTTATTTGCCCACATCACACTAACTAACGCCGTTTTATCCGTGATAGCTTCCCTTACCTGCTCTGCCTTTAGTGTCCCATTTTCGCCAATGGAGAGGTAAGTTACCTCCACGCCAAGTGTTTCTAGGAATCGACAAGTCGCCAAAACTGCTGGATGCTCGACATCAGTTGTGATGATATGATTTTTCTCACCAAGGCGTAAAACATCAAAATACACTCCCTTTAGCACCCAATTATTGGATTCTGTAGCACAGGAAGTAATAATAATATCATCTTCATCTTTTGCATTAATCCCTTCATAAAGGTGATTAAACGCTTCTCTAATGGCACTATGCGTCTCTGTCCCAAAGCTATGCAAAGAATTTGGATTACCATATTTTTCACAAAAATAAGGTTCCATTAATTCTTTAGCTTTAGGGTCTAACATCGTTGTTGCGTTATTATCCAGATAAACCCTTTTGCTAGACTGATTCATTGATTATCCTTTCAAACCATTCATTAATTCTTATAAAATCGTTCATTTCCTAGTAAATCAAAAAATGAATTTAGCTTTTACTCTAAAAACGCTTAAAGTAAATTGAAACAAAACTCTTTGTTTGGTTTTAAAGCAGTTTCTTTTCACAAAAGGTAATTTTCTAAAATTCAGCAAGGTAACCTTATCTTTGATTTGCTTTTGACTTCTTTGCTTACTTATTATTTAGAAAGTTTCACCTGCTCTAGACTTAAAAAATAATGGTTATTTTCAAATTGACAAACAATACAATGATTCATAAAGCATTTCATGAAAGTAAGCGCTTAGCTTCTATTCTAAGTAAAATACAAAACCCACATTCCCAAGAATCAAAAATCCACAAAAAGCAAAAATAAACAAACTCCAAAATTTAGCGACAAAAAACCTCTAAAGCCCTCTTTAAATCCTCTTTAGTATCAATCCCAAAAGACTGACTAGAAACCTCCGCCATTACGATTGTTTTTTGATTTTCTATGGCTCTTAGCTGCTCTAGTTTTTCAATCTCCTCTAAAGCCGATTTAGGCAAATTACAAAACTCCTGCAAACTTCCTCCACTAAAAGCATAAATCCCCAAATGCCCAAAATATCGCCACTCTTTGTGAGAATCTAAAAGATTTTCCCTATCATAAGGAATCGCGGCACGCGAAAAATAAATTGCCTCATTTGCTTTATTGAGCACCACTTTAACTAGATTGGGGTCAGCTGCCTCTTCTTTAGAAACTACCTTCATACAACTCCCCATAAATGGAATTTCCCCTTTTTCTTTTGCCCTAGATTCCATGAAGTGCTTGAGTTTTTGTATGACTTCTTTTTCGATAAATGGCTCATCACCTTGTAGATTAATCACAATTTCATCACACCCTAACCCCAAGATTCTCGCACATTCTGCGATTCTATCTGTGCCACTTTCGTGATTCTTGCTTGTTAAAATCGCCTTAAATCCATATTTTTCACACATTTCTTGCACATTAGAATCATCACACGCCACCACGACTTCATCAACCTCCCTTGCCACTTGCGCAACCCTAACCACCATAGGAATCCCTTCAATAGCGACTAAAATCTTATTAGGAAACCGCGTGGATTTCAGCCTTGCAGGAATGATAATCATTGCTTAAAAATCCAACAATTCACCCAAGAAACTTTCACATTTTCTGGGCTTAATGGTAGCTTTTCTATACTTTGAATCCTCATATTACCTTCTCTCCTCATATCTTAGGGCTATGTGTTTTAACTAGAGCAATCGATGCTTATCTCAATCTCATTTCTCTAGCCACACTCCACACCACTGCAAACAAAACATCGCATTTTTGCTATATTTTTGAGCACAATTATACAAATTTTTCACTAAAAATGAAGTCCCAAATGCACTTTATTGCCATTAACTTTTTGTTATCTCCTTGCCATTCCAGCCTCTAAGGCTTTGCTTAAAATCTCCTTGCGACTAGAATCAATGCTTTTAAAATACGATTCCACTTCCAAAAGCAGCTCCGCACTCACTGCCTTATGTGCTGCAAGCAGTAGCACAAACTGCACATCAAAATCCGCAATCTCCTCCATATAATCGCGATAATGAGCCTTAGCAAGCTGCACACATTCCTTTAAATCCTCCAAAGTTTTTTCCTTTTGCTTTAAGACTTCCAAAACTTCCCTTGCACTTGGG
>CALVAF010000128.1 GCA_944325475.1 uncultured Helicobacter sp. | reverse complement strand
CTCCTTGAACTTCCCAAATCTCCACCATTGCTTTGGTGCAAATACCCAAAATTCACTCTATCAAAAAACACATCATATTTCTCAAGCGGATAGCTTAGATATAGACTTGGAGCATAATTACTCTCCCTAAAAGGCTTGGAATTCTCTGAATCATAAAGCTGCCAAAAACTCCGCTGTGTGTAAGCAAAATACAAACCCAAATCTTTCAAAAACAAATCCTCAAAAAGCCGCTTTTTAATGCTAATTTGGAATTTCACTTCAGTTTGTTTTCTCTGATTTGGCTCTTTTGAAGAACTAACATTAAGGGGTAAAATATAATTAAACTTATCGGGTTCAAAGCCCAAAAGCCCACCTATAAATCGATTGCGTTCAAACCTTCCTTCATAGAGGCTTTTCTCTTCAAACTTTGGTGTGGATTCTACTGTAGATTCTGACAATATGGGCTTTTTTATTGTTTTGAGAGATTGTGCAAGTTTTTCGCTCTTTGTTTCTGTATTTTGCGTTTTTGAAATATCAGAATCTTTTTGGATAAGAGTGATATAAAACTTCTCATTTTTATCTAATTCCAATGCAATGTTATCTGTTACTTTGCTATCAATATCGACTACTTCCCTAATCTGCATATTCTCATCTAAGATGAGAATCTTAAGATTCTTCTTTGGTGCAAACTCTAAATCCTTAAGAGTTTCAAAACTTTGTGCAAAAGCAAAAAATCCCAAAAAACATAAAAACAAAATTTTCCTTATCACAAATCCAAACCTTTAATAACGATAATTTTACGAATTTATTATTATACAAGCAAACAAAAGATAGAATACTTAAATTTAAATTCTTAAAAAAACATAATCAGAACTAAAATGGCTAGAGTAGAATGAGACATGTAATTGAGGCGTTATTTTTTCGCGAGTTAAAGACACGTTTTGGCAAAAATCGGAGACTAGGATATTTTTGGGTGATTGGTGAGCCAATGACTCATATTCTCTTTTTTCTTGCGATTTTTACCATCATTCGTGCAAGATCAATTCCGCAAGTCCCTATTGAAATATTTTTAGTAACAGGATTTGTGCCTTTTTTTATGTTTCGAAATATCGTTACACAGATTATGGCTGGAGTGCAGGCAAATCTTGCTTTGATTGCTTATAAGCCAGTCAAACCTATCCATATTTTCATTGCTAGGGCGCTTTTGGAGATGGGGATTTATTTTTGCGTTTTTGTGCTGTTTATGGTGGGATTTGGCTGGTTTTTAGATTTGCCGATTCTACCGGTGCATTTTTTTTTTGTTTTCATCGCCTTTTTAGGATTAGGCTTTTTAGGTTTTGCATTAGGAGTTTGCTTTGCTTTTTTAAATAGCGAGTTAGAATACTCACAGATTTTTATCAATTATGCAATTACAATGCTATATTTTGGTTCTGCCGTGCTATATCCTCTATGGATTTTACCTGACCACATTGTTAAAATCTTGCTTTACAATCCCATTTTACAATTCCTTGAAGTTTTGCGCCAAAACTATTTTGATGGCTACCCTTTAATAGATGGAATCAGCTTCACCTATCCCTTTTCATTTAGCATTATTCTACTTTTTATTGGACTTTGGTATTATTATTTCCGTTACAAATATTTAGGACAAATCCGATGATAGAGCTTAAGAATCTCACCAAATCCTATCGGTTAAATAGCGGCAAAAGGCATTATGTTTTTAGGGATTTAAACTTCATTTTCCCTGATAATTGCAGCATTGGACTTATGGGTAGAAATGGTGCAGGTAAATCCACTTTAATGCGAATCTTAGGGGGAATGGATATGCCTGATAAAGGCAAAGTCATTACAGATAAAAAAATCTCTTTTCCTATTGGGCTTGGTGCGTTTTTCCAAGGCACAATGACCGCAAGGGATAATATCAAATTTCTCACACGTGTTTATGGCTATAAAGGCGAAGCACTCAAAGAAAAAATCACCTTTGTGGAGGAATTTGCCGAACTTGGAAATTTCTTTGATGAGCCAGTGAATGTGCTTTCATCAGGAATGAGGGCAAGGGTTTCTTTTGGTATGAGTATGGCATTTGATTTTGACTATTATTTAATCGATGAAGCTGGATCAGTGGGTGACCCAACTTTTAAAAAAAAGAGTGAAAAGCTCTACCAAGAAAAACTCAGCAAATCCAGAGTGATTCTTGTCTCCCATAACATTTCAGAAATTCGCAAATGGTGCGATAAAATCATTCATCTTGAAAATGGAGTGGCAACCATTTATGATGATGTGGAAGAAGGCATTAAAGCCTATCAAGGCAAATAGCCTTAAAGATAATTAAGGGAGGTAAATGGAAAAGTTAAAATTTTTGTTTCAAAAGCCACAAACACAGAAAGTCTCCACTTTTTTAAAAAGCTTTAAAATCGTGTA
Organism: uncultured Helicobacter sp.; assembly: GCA_944325475.1. GTDB lineage: Bacteria > Campylobacterota > Campylobacteria > Campylobacterales > Helicobacteraceae > Helicobacter_D. The sequence continues at coordinate 4,051 of CALVAF010000128.1, read as the reverse complement.
TATTCTGATGATTCCAGTGATTTTATATTATTTATTTTTTGCAGCAGATAGATATGTAAGCTCTCTCACTCTAAGTGTGCGTTCCATGAGTAGCGATGTCGCCCCCTCTAGTGGGTTAGCCTCGCTCATTGGAATCAATGCGGGTGCAAGGGAAGATGTGCTATTTTTACAAGAATACATTCACTCACTAGATATGCTAAAAATCCTAGATAAAGAAGTGCATCTAAGGCTTCTCTACCAAGCCCAAAGCAAAGATCCTTTTTTTGCGCTCACACCACAATCTAGTCAAGAGGACTTCCTCAAATTCTACCAAAACCGCACTAAAATCGTTTTTGAAGACGTCTCTGGGCTATTAAAAGTCGATGTAGAGGGCTTTACCCCCCAAGATTCACAAATCATTGCTAATGCAATTTTAAAAGAATCAGAACGTTTTGTGAATGAAGTCTCCCACAAAGCTGCTAGGGAGCAAATGGCATTTGCCGAAAAAGAACTCCTCAAAGCCAAGGAACGATTACAAAAAGCCCAAAATGCCCTTTTAGCCTTCCAAGCACGTTATGGAGTTTTTGACCCACTCAAACAAGCCGAAGCTAAAACTAACCTCACAAACACGATTGAAGGGCAAATCTCTACCAAAGAAACCGAACTTGCTACCATGCGTAGCTATCTCAATGAAGACGCCCCCCAAATTGTCATGCTAAAATCCGAGATTGACGCCCTAAAAGAACAGCTAAATAAAGAAACTTCTAAAATCATTTCCACCAAAAACAGCAAAAGGCTCAATGACCTAGCCGCTAAGTTTCAAGATTTAACCATTGAAGCACAATTTGCACAAGATGCCTACACCCTAGCTTTAACTTCTGTGGAAACCACCCGTATCGAATCCAGCCGCAAAATCAAGCAACTTGTCGTAATTCAAGGTGCGAATGAACCACAATCCCCAACCTACCCAAGAAAGCTATATAACCTCATCACGATTTTTGTGATTCTTTCGGTTGCCTATGGAGTCATCAAAGTTATTACCATGATTATAGAGGAGCATAAATACTAATGAAAAAGCTATTCCAAACCTTATTAATAACCACATTTCTAGCCTATTTCGCCTATGGGGTCGATGTTTCTTCCATTACAAACATTCCCTCTTCTACACAGCAAATCACGCCAGAGAGCCTACAAAGTCTGCAACAAGCTAATGCCACATCACCACAAATCTCCCAACCCCACTCTATAATGCCACAAACACTGCTAATTCCGCCGGTATTTGGCGCACATCTCTTTAATGGGAACTTTACCAAAGCCTCCCAATCCCTCTATAATCCCGATTATAAAATCGCAATTGGTGATAAGATTAACTTTAGAATGTGGGGGGCTGTGGAGTTTCAGCAAGAGCTAATGGTGGATTCTCAAGGCAATGTCTTTGTCCCCGGCGTGGGTGCGATAAACCTGCTTGGAGTACGTAATGGTGATCTTGTCAAAGTCCTAAAGCAGGGCATTTCCAAAATTTATAAGAAAAATGTCTTTGTGTATGCAGATATGAATGTGTATCAAAATGTCTCGGTTTTTGTTACTGGAAATGTCAATAAACCCGGGCTTTATCAAGGATTGAGTTCAGATTCTATCGTGCAATATTTGGATAAGGCTTCAGGAATCAATTTGGATTATGGAAGTTTTAGAAATATCGAGATTCTAAGGGATAATAAAGTCGTTTTACAAGTGGATTTGTATGACTTTCTCTTTAGTGGCAAAATGCAGCTTTTTCCTTTTCGAACAGGCGATGTGATTTTAGTTAAAAGCCTTGAAAGTTATGTGTTTGTGCAAGGTGATGTGCAAAAACCTTTTAGATTCGAGCTAAAGGGGGATATTAACACCTTAGAAGACCTTGCAAAAGTCGCAGGGGCAAAGCCTATTGTTACCAATGCTATCGTGCGTTCTTATATGGCAAATAACAAAATTGATATTAACTCCTACAAACAAAAAGAATTTGCCAATGTCACTCTAAAAGTCGGCGATGAAGTGGAGTTTCGCCCCGATTATAGTGCAGAAAGTATTACAATTGAGATTCAAGGGGATCATAATGGAATACATTCCATGGTAGTCAAAAAAGGCACAACCCTAGCAGAAGTCGCACTTCGAATCAAATCCAACCCACAATCCAATATGGACGCCATCCAAGTTTTCCGCCAAAGCGTCGCACAAACCCAAAAAAGACTGATTGAAGCCCAGCTAAAAGAGCTAGAAACCCTAGCTCTAACTTCCTCATCAGTAACTCCACAAGAAGCCTCCATGCGTGCAAGCCACTCTAAAATGGTGCTAGAGTTTATTGAACGCGCCAAAACCCTCACACCAAAGGGGCAAATCGTGCTAGAAAACAAAGCTGCGTATGCCACTACAGTGCTTGAAGAAGGCGATGTTATCAATATCCCAACCAAAAACAATCTTGTTTTGGTGCAAGGGGAAGTCGCATTACCCGGTGCATTTATCTATGAAGAAGACAAAAATCTCCAATACTATATCAAACTTGCTGGGGACTTCACCGAGAGGGCAAATAAAAAGCGGATTCTTGTTATCCGCGCCAATGGAAAAGCGGAGAGATATGATTCAAGCTGGTATTCTTTCGCAAGCGCACCAAGCCTCAAGCCCGGCGATTCCTTACTTGTCTTGCCCGCTATTGAAACTGGTAGAGGATTGCAACTTACTAGTGTCTTAACACAAATTCTCTATCAAATTGCTATTGCCACCAGCGTAGTTTTAGATATTAACAAATAAATGCAACTACAAGAAGTGATCCAACAATTTCAAAATCGTAAGATTCTGATTTTGCAAGGACCTATTGGACCTTTTTTTTACCATCTTTCTAAGCAGCTTATTAAGAATCAAAACCAAGTTTATAAAATTAATTTCAATGGGGGTGATTTTCTTTTTTACCCCTTCAAGGCAAAGGCTTATTGTGGCTCTTTAGAAAACCTTAAATCTTTCCTTCAAGAGTTTTGTAAAACCCACCATATTGATTGCATGATGATGTTTAATGACTGTCGCCCTATCCACAAAGTCGCTATCAAAGTCGCACAATCCCTGAAAATCCAAACCTATATTTTTGAAGAAGGCTATATCCGCCCCAATTTCATCACTTTTGAAAAAGAGGGCGTGAATGCTAACTCCACACTCTCCAAAGACCCCAATTTCTACCTTACCTACCAAGGCAATCTGCAATCACCCCAAAAAGATGTCTTACATAGCTTCCGTAATATGGCATGGTTTGCGTTTCTTTACTGGTTTGGGGCATTTTTGTTGGGTTGGTATTTTAACAACAAACTCCACCACAGAAGTTTGAGCTTTACCGAAATGTTTCCATGGTTTTTGTCACTGTTTAGAAAGTATTGGTATCACTTTAGCCAAAGAGAAGATAGGGAATTGATTTTAGATTCTAAAAAAAACTATTTTACCTTAATTTTGCAAGTTTATAATGACACGCAAATTAAAAACCACTTTGAGGGCAGAAGAATTGAGAATTTCATCAAAAACTCTATCCGTTCCTTTGCCAAATATTCCAAAAAGCAGCATTTCCTAGTCATCAAGCACCACCCAATGGATAGGGGCTATAAAAACTACAAAAAATTCATTCGACGCCAAAGCAAAAAATACAATGTTACTACGCGCGTGATTTATATCCATGAGATTCACTTGCCCACTTTGCTAAAAAACTCCCTTGGCTGTATTGTGATTAATAGCACTACTGGACTTTCAAGTCTCCTACACAAATGCCCCACAAAAGTCTGTGGGAGCGCATTTTATAATATCCATGGGCTTACCTACCAAGAATCGCTCAATAAATTCTGGAAGGCTGCTAAAAAATTCAAAATCAACCAACCTCTTTTTGAACATTTCAGAAACTATCTTATTGATAATGTACAAATTAATGGGAGTTTTTATGGAAAATTAGCTACAAATCCCCCCCCCCCCCACCAATAGACACATAACAACAACAAAACACCCAAAAAAAAAAACAACTCAAAAAAAAACCATCCACAACCACCCCCCCCCCAACCACTCATAA
>CALVAF010000127.1 GCA_944325475.1 uncultured Helicobacter sp. | reverse complement strand
GTCTTTGTCTTTTGGCAAATTCTTCTATCATTACCTCCAGCTCCTCACTCCCAAAATCAGGCCACAAAGTCTTGGTAAAAAAAAGCTCCGCATACGCACTCTGCCAAAGCAAAAAGTTTGAAAGGCGCTGCTCTCCGCCCGTGCGAATTAACATATCCACATCAGGAATCCCTGCAGTATCAAGGTTTTGCATAATTGATTCTTGCGTGATAAGAAGGTTTTTGCTCTGAATCTTCAAAAACGCACGCCTTAGCTCATCTTTTGAGCCGTAATTTAGAGCTAAAATCTGAACTAAGCCATTGCAAGATTCTGCAGTTAGAGACTGCAATTCTTGGATTTTTTCTTGCAATTTAGGGCTCAAAGCAGAAACATCGCCAATCACCTTAAAAACGATATTAGAATCCAAATAAGTTTGGGTTTGCTCATACAAGTATTTCTCTAGCAGATTCATCAAAAAATCAATCTCACTTTGGGGGCGATTCCAATTTTCAGTAGAAAAGGCATAAAGGCTTAGATATCCAATGCCCTTTTTGACACAAGTCTCTGTGATAGTATGGATAACCTTTGCCCCCTCTTGATGTCCAAAAAATCGCGGTTTAAACCGCCTTTTTGCCCACCTGCCATTGCCATCCATAATGATTGCAAGGTGCTTTAGCATTTAGCCCTCCAAATCCAATAAAGAATCACTAAAATCATAAAGCGGCATGATTTTACTATCAACATTGATATTAGCCTCTGTGATGAATTCAAGGGCGTGGAGATTGTTTTTTAGGATTCTTGCCACACTTTCATACATCACATAAATATCTAATCTAACCCCAGAATCAAGGTTATACAAAATACCCCAAGTCGCCCCAAGATTGGCAAAAACAGAATAAAATTCCAGAGCATTTTGATTTTCAATTCTTTTTTTACGCAGCTGCATAAAGCCATTTTTTTTTTCATCATCATAATGCAAAGGGAGTGTCAAAACCTTGTGTTTTAGGGACATTAACATATGGCTTAAAAAGGCAAATTCCCATTTGCTCTCGGCATTCCCAAGCCTATCAGTGAGAAACCCCTTCATCACATCAAAGGGATTTTCCCCTTGCAAAAACTGCTGCGTAGCCTCACTACTTAGCTTTAGCGGGATATTTTCCTCTTTTAAGAGATTGGGTTGCTTGATAAGGTTTGAGAGTGTGATAGAACCACTTGTATTTTTCCCCATTAACGCCCAATATTTTCCGCCCACTTCCAAATCTTTAATACTTTTGGTTTCCATTGCGATATTGCCGACTTTTATCATATAGCGGATTCCTTGTAGCTTTTCCATTACCTCAAGCCTCATTGGTAATGCCGCATTAAATTGCGTGGATTTGCCTGCGGTGTTTTGGAGTTGGTTTTGCACTTGTGTAAGCTGCCCCATTTGCTTTATCATAGATTTTTTGCCTCATTTAAAATTTCAAAGGCAAGGCTTAGCTTATCTCTCCTGCCTAAATCCTTTTGCCCCTTTTTAGTAATCCATAGAATCTGATTTTCAGAGGCATTTAGGGGATTAAGTGTTGGGGAGATTTCATTTAAACAAATGGCATCTAAATTTTTATTTTGCAAAGTTTTCTTAGCATTTTCTAGTCCATTTTGACTTTCTAGCTTAAATCCAATCGTGGTTTGATTTTTGCTAATGGTGCTTAAAATATCGAGGTTTTTTTGCAAGGGCAAATTCCATTCTTGCCCAATTTGCTCTTTTTCAAGCTTACCTTGTGCTTGGATTTTTGGGATATAATCACTAATTGCCGCACTCATCAATAAATAGGAATTTTTAGAAAGATTATGAGATTGTTGCCATTTTTGGATTTGTTTAAGAAAATCTTGCGTAGTTTGTGCGGTGCTAATTGTGATTCCAAGCGGGAGAGGATAGGGGCATACACTGCCTATGTAGGTAACTTTCGCCCCCAAAAAATAACTCGCTAATGCTAAAGAAGAACCCATTTTTCCGCTAGAATGGTTAGAGAGATAACGCACACTATCGATATTTTCTTTGCTACCACCGCTTGTGATACAAACTTCTTTGCCTCCCCAAAAATCTTGTCTATAAAGAGCAGAAATGACTTGATAAGTGATTTCTAAAGGCTCGGCTAACGCACCCTTACCGATAGTTTTACAGGCAAGCTCTTTGCTTTGAGGAGAAATGATGGCAATGCCTCTTTGGGCCAGAAGTTTTAGAGAATCTAAAGTGACAGAGTTTTCTAGCATTTTGGTATTAGCTGCTGGCGCGATGAGTTTGGGTCCCCCAAAGGCTAAAAAACTCTCTAATAAAATATTATCCGCAATCCCACAGGCGATTTTATTAATGGAATTAGCCGTCACAGGAGCGATTAAAAACAAATCTCCCCACGAGGCAATTTCAATGTGATTGTGTGGAATCTCCCCCCAATTTTGGAATTGCGTGGTTAAGATTTGGTAGCCACAAAGCGATTCAAACAAAAGCGGGTTAATAAATTTTTGAGCATCATCACTCATCACCACCCGCACACTTGCACCAAGCTTTTGGAGATTCCGCAAAATTTCTATGGCTTTGTAAATTGCAACACTGCCGCAGATTCCTAAAATGATTTTTTTGTTTGTAAGTAATTTTGGGAGAAATTCTAAATCCATCATCACTCCTTTTTAACAAGTTTGTTAGTTTTGTTGGAATTTTCTGCAACATAGCCCCAATCCATTAGAGCATTAGCAAGCTCTGCTAGTAGCGGACCGCCTACACCAGAGCCGCTACCTCCGTGCTCTACCATAATAGTAATCACATATTGAGGATTATCTACAGGCAAAAATCCGGTAATCCATGCTTGGGAGCGATGAAAATAATCCATTTCTTCTTCTTTGATTCTCTCTTCATCTTTTTGCGAGATTCCAACCACTTGTGCCGTTCCCGTTTTACACGCTAAATCAACTTTACTAGTGCGGGTGGCATAGTAGGCAGTGCCACCCATTTCACTACAAACTTGACGCATTCCCTCACGCAAAGCACCTATTTTACTCTTTTGGAAGTCATTTAACACGTCTTTTGGTGGATAGGATTGCACTTGGTTTTGAATCTGCTTGGCAAAATGCGGTGTTGGGAGTTTGCCTGTGGCAATGAGTGCGGTGTAGTTTGCAATCTGCAAGGGCGTGGTTAGAAACATACCCTGTCCTATGGAGCTAATAATGCTATCACCCTCATACCATTTGTCTTTAAAACGTTTGAGTTTATAACTTGGGGAAGGGACGATTCCACGCGATTCGCTAGGCAAGTCGATTCCGGTTTTTTCGCCTAAACCCATTTGCTTTAAGACATTAGCAACATCTTCAAAATCCACCTTTTGAGAAAGGATATAAAAATACACATCAACACTACGTTTTAAGGCTTTATAGAGGTCAGAGTTCCCATGCCCATCCTTTTTCCAATCGCGAAACTTTCGCCCACCTAATTCAATAAAAGGCGGTGTGTTGAGTATTTCATTTTCATCAATTCCAGCATATTCCAAAAAGGCTAATCCCATACCCATTTTAATAACAGAACCGGGCGGATATAAGCCATTTGCAAATTTGTTTATCAATGGTTTGTAAGGGCTATCACGCAAGGCATTCCAATTTTCGTGCGAGATTCCACCAATGAATTGGTTAAGGTCGTATTCAGGATAGCTTCCCGCTGCGAGAATCTCGCCATTATTTGCATTCATAATAAGCGCCGCACCATTTTTGCCTTCAAAGGCTTTATCCATTACTTTTTGAAGTCTCATATCCAAAGTGGTGATTAAAGAATCTCCCTCTTTAGAATCTTGATGAGAAATAGTTTGGATTTCACGATTAAGCGCATCAACTTTGATAATGCGTTTGCCAAGACTCCCTTGCAAAAAATCATCATATTGTTTTTCTAGCCCATCTTTGCCGATGTGCCCAGTGTATTTTGAAATGAATTGTGCCTCTATATCTTTTTGATTAGCCTTACTCACATAACCAATGACATGCGAAGCGCTTTGATAATTAGGATAATGGCGTCTTGCTAGGGGCGTGATTCTTAAAAACTCGCTTTGGGAGAGCTGTGGATAATGTTTGAAAATAAAATGATGTTCCACAAAATCAATAATGGGAATAAAATCGTGATTATAAGGAGAGTCTTTTTGTCGATATTTTTTGATTAGCTCTTCTTTGGAATATTGTGGGAAAAATTCCAAAAGCGTTTGGATTTCGCTCTCTAAAACAGGCAAGTTATTACGCAAAGAAAGAATAGAAGAGAACAAGAGGGTAAAACCAATAATATTAGTGGCTAGCGGCTCACCATTGCGGTCAAAAATCTAGCCCCTAAAGGGAGCAATAGCCTCTTCGCGCAAAATATTTTTCATCGCCAATTCTTGGTATTTTTCGTTTTTTAAGACACTTAAATCAAAGATTCTCACAAGCAAAAAGAGCCAAAAAATCACAAAACAAAAAAAAGAAAAAGACAAACGTTTAGACATCAAAATACCCACAAAAAGAACCAGATTAGCACCATCTCAACGCCAACATAAAAGACTATGAACCATGAAAATTTTGGCATATCATAATCAAACAACAATCCCATAAGATTCAAAAAAACAAAATACCCAAAATACGCATACGCAATAAAAAGAGGGATAAAAACCTTGCTATACCCAAAAAATTTCCTAAACTTTGGCAAGACAATCTTAAATGAAAAAGCCATAAATAAAATCGTGCTTAAAAAGGGCAATTCTTTGTTGGTCTCAAAAAAAACAAAAAAGGGGAGGAACCAATAAAGGGCGCTAGTATCGTTTGATTCAAACTTCTCTTGGGCTAACACATATGCCACGCCAAAAAGCGGGGGTAAAAAATAATAAATGTCGCTAATAGAAACATAGACAATAACACCAAGAACTAAGAAAAGGATTCTTAGATTTTTTTTATCAGTGCGATTTCGTCGCATAGAGGAAAATGTTTGCATAAAATACAATCCGCCCAAATTTTTTGATTAGGAATCTTTTCTTTACTAATTTCGCTAAATCCCAACTTTTCAAACAAAACCCTTTTGTAAGTCAAAACCAAAACTTCGCTAATACCTAAAATCTTACCTTCTCTAAGGCAATCTTTTATCAAAGCACTTGCCACCCCCCTCCTTTGCGCAAAAGGCACCACAATGAGGCTGCGAATCTCTGCCAAATCCAAAGCATGAATATGCAACGCACAAAACCCAAGCATAATGGGATTTTTCAAATCCTCTAGGCTTTTATTTTCTAAAGTCAGCTTTTGCTGCGAGTTTAACGCCTCTTCTTCTTCCCAAGCAATATGGTAGGAGCGAATGAGATTTGCCATTATATCTAAAGGTCTCTCCAAAATCACCCCACGTTCCACTTCAGGCTTCAAAATCTCGCACATTTGGGGGATATTTTGGAGTGTGGGTTGGGTGATAATCATTGTAATCCTCCTATTTGACTTCCAAGCGTGTGACTAAGGATAGAATCGCTTAACTCTTGGAAATTTGTTTTTTGCAAAGAGCTAGAAAAAAGGGCATTTGGGAATTCTTTTTTGAGTTTAGCTTTTTGTGTGCTATTTAGCTTATCAAATTTGGTAAAAATTTGCAAGATTCTCTGGTCTTTTCTCAAAAAAAGTGTCAAAAACTCTATGAGGTTAGAATCAATCTCCAAATGCGGGTGGCGGCTATCGCGTAAATGCACAAAAAGTCGGATACTATCACGTTTTTTTAAAAATTCAATGAGGTTTTTACTCCAAAGCTCTTTTTGGGTTTTAGAGACTTTTGCATAGCCAAATCCGGGCAAATCTACCAAATAAATCTGCAAAATCTCACCACTTTGCTTTTGCTTCCAATGGGTTAAAAAAAAGTTAATGAGCTGCGTTTTACCCGGAGTTTGGGAGCTTTTTGCGAGGTTTTTTTGCTGGCAGAGGAGATTAATAAAAGTGCTTTTACCCACATTGCTACGTCCCAAAAACACAATTTCGCTTAGAAGCGGTGGGGGGCATTGGGAGAGATTCTGTGCGGAGGTAAAAAAGGTGGCTTTAAAGAGAGAATAAGACATTATTTTTTTTCTTTTTCAAGTTTGAAAATGAGGCGTGCAGGTGCTTCCTCATCACCAATGACATTGATATAGCCATCTTGGTAGCGGATAATGATTTTCTCCCCCTTAACCTCATTTTTTTTAGCCGGCTCCTCAACAAAGGCATTTCCAATGATTTGGTATTCTTGGGTGTTTGCGAGGTAGATAACTTCATTTGCCCTGCCTTGAATCTTGCGATTGCCATCCAAAGTCAACCAAAACTTCACATTCCCTAATGCTTGCATTTTACTGGGCTTGTTGTTTTTATCCAAAAAAATAAATGCCTCATCGCAATTAAGCTTATCCTCTAACCGCACCACTTGCACATTGCCTTTAAGTTGGGTGATTTTGCTTTTCTCATCAGCGATGAGTTCTTTGGCATCAATGATAATCTCATCAGATAAAAGGGGTAAAAAAAGCATAAGAATCCAAGCAAAAATTCTCATTTTCTCTCCGTTGTGAAGATACCATGCACATGATTAGCATAAATTTTACCCTTTTGATAAAGGATATTTTTGCCATAAATATTATAATTTTTATTAAAAATCTTAAATTCCCCCTTACCCAAAATGTCTTTTGTGAAGATTTGGTAGGTGGCTTCCTCACTCCAAAACTTAATCGTATCGCGTGCGTAATTTACACCCTTTGGAAAAAAAAATTCTTGTTGGCTAAAAAGAGCCAAATGGGATTGCAAATGTTCAAACTTCTGCTCATCAAACAAATAATTAATCACACTAATTTGCTCCAAAATACCACTTTCCTCATTGGTTTCTTTGCCTGTTTCTTTGGATATTTTTTTGGGGGTTTCTTTAGCGTTTCTGCCAATTGCATAGGTCTCCACCCCAAGTGATGAGATTTTGTAATATTCAAAGTCTAAAACTTCAAAGCGTGAAATTTCTGCAAAGGCTTGTTTGCTGGATTCTTGTTGCTGACTTAGCACCCAAACCATAACAAGACTAAAAAGCGAAAGACAAACAAAAAAACTCATTACAATTCTGCCACTTTTGGGCTTTGTGATAGAGTTTGCTTGGGATTTGAATCTAAAAAATTTCATAGAGTTTTGCCTCTAGGTTTTCTTGCTTAATAAGCCAGTCAATCATCTCTCTAACCGCTCCCTTACCGCCTTTTTTGCTAAGGACTTTGTGGGCGATTTTTCGGATTTCTTTGGCAGAATCTTTGGGAGCAAAAGTGTGGCAAGCGATTCTAAACATCGGAAGGTCATTTAAATCATCACCGATAATGGCGACTTCATTAATTGAAATTTGAGATTGCGCTAAAATCTCTTCAAGCGCTTGGGCTTTGTTAGTAACTCCCTGCTTAATATAAGTGATTCCAAGCTCTTTGGCGCGGTTTTCTACGATTTGAGATTTTCTTCCTGTGAGGATTGCTACTTGCCTGCCTAGCTTAATCCATGCCGCAATCCCAAGCCCATCTTTGACATCAAAGCTTTTCATCTCATTGCCCTCATTGTCATAAGTGATTTTGCCATCAGTTAAAGTCCCATCAACATCTAATACAATTAGCTTTATCATAGCACACCTTTTGTGCTTGGGATTCCGATTTTTTCGTTTCTAACACAGGAGCGACGTAAAGCCACTCCAAAAGCTTTGAAAGTCGCTTCAATGAGGTGGTGGCGATTTTTGCCTCTTTTTTGGATTAAATGCACAGATAATCCTGCATTAAAAACCAAAGCCCTAAAAAACTCCTCCACTAGCTCACAATCAAAGTTTCCCACTTTTCCCTCTATTGCAACTTCAAAAACCAAAAAGGGGCGATTGCTAAGGTCCAAATCGCATTGGATGCATGCCTCATCCATCACCACTGCACTATTACCAAATCGCTCGACATTTCGAATGGGAAAAAGTGATTTTCTCAAGAGCTCTCCAATAATGATTCCACAATCCTCAACGCTGTGGTGGTAATCCACCTCTAGGTCCCCTTTGCACTCTAGGCTTAAATCCCAATAAGCATGCTTACAGAGGGATTGCAACATATGATCAAAAAACCCGATTCCTGTTTGGATTTTTGCCACTCCTGTGCCATAGACTTCTAGGCTTGCATGAATCTGTGTTTCTTTGGTGTTTCGTGTTAAAGTTTGCATATTTTACTCCGTGGTGATAAACGCACCGGCAATTTTTTGGGTAGCAATGAAATCCCTTGCTTCTGCCTCACTTTGGAATCCACTTAACATCACGCGATAAATAGGCAAACCATCAAGCACATATTCTTTGATGATAGCCTTATAACCATGCGAGTTTGCATGGGCTTGTTGGAATCGCTGTGCGCCATTTTTGTTTCTAAAAGCCCCAATTTGCACGAGGAATCTTGAAAGCTGCACTTGACTTTGCGTAAAGGCGACTTTGTATTCACTCTTAGCTAAGGTTTCTTTCGTTAGTGGCATAGAATTAGAGATGGCTCCATTAAAGCCAATCACCTCGATTCTCACATTTGCTGTGCCTTTTTTAATCATATCAATATCGCGTGCTGCACTATTGGATAGATCAATGATTCTACCGCTAATAAAAGGTCCTCGGTCGTTAATACGCACAATTGTGGTTTTTCCATTTTCTTTATTAGTAACACGCACAATCGTATTCATCGGCAAGGTTTTATGCGCGGCTGTGTGGGCATACATACTATAAATCTCGCCATTAGAAGTTTTTTTGCCATGAAATTTTGGTCCATACCAGCTTGCAATCCCATCATAAGTCTCGCCTAATGCCACCATGGTAGGATAATACCATTTCCCATTGATTTGGTAGGGACGCATGGTGGCTTTGTGGGCTTGCTGACTGCTATTGATTGTGCCATAGTGTGGGGTTTTGCTCTGATAGAGGAGATTGCTTCTATCACTACAACCAAAGAAAAAAAGCACAAAAGCCAAGCCAAAAAGAAGGGATTTTTTCATCATCTATCCTTGATCTAGGGGAATCACAATCTCTTGATTAATCGATAAAGAATTCACATTTTTAATCGCATTGTATTGCGTAATAGTCTTAGAAGAGACACCATAATATTTAGAAATCGAATAAATCGTATCGCCTTTATTGACGCGATGAAGGAGGTAGGGTTTGCTTTGTAAGGTGGCTTTATCAGCATTACTTGCTTTATAAGTGGCTAAAAACTGATAGGGCAAATAAACAGAATAAATCTTAGCAAAAGTTGGGGTAATATTGCCCTTAAACTGCGGGTTGTAGGCTTTGAGCTTATCCAAAGAGAGATGGGCTTCTTTAGCAATTTTTGCAAGAGGTGTTGCGGGTGCGACTTCAATCGTGGCTAAAAGCGAGTTAGCGCCGCGGTTTAGAAAATAATCATAGTCATTGGTTTTTAGCATATCAATATTGCGAAAAAGCAAAGAAAGCGAAAGAATCTTGCGGATATACATACGGCTTTCAAGGGGAATGTATTTTTTATCGACATCTAAAAGTATGCTAAGAGAATCACTATTGGCTTCTTTAATCGCCTTTTTTAGCCGTCCCTCGCCACAATTATACGCAATGGCTGCAAGATACCATTTGCCAAATTGCTCTTTTAAGCCTTTGAGATAAGCAATAGCAGCTTTTGTGGATTTGATAGGGTCTTTGCGCTCATCAATTTGAGCGTTAATCTCTAACCCCAAAGCCTGTGCGGTTTTAGGCATGAATTGCCACATTCCAACGGCACGTTTGCTAGATTTTGCAGAGAGTGAGAAGCCTGATTCAATCATAGCTAGATAAAGAAATTCTTGTGGGATACCCTCTTTTAAAAACATTGCTTTAAGAGTGGGAATAAACTCATCATTATTTTTAAATTTTTTAAGCAAATAATCCTGCTTTATCTCCTCCAAAAAGGAATTTTTGACATTAAGAAAATAAGGATTGTTTAAAAAATCCGGACTCACATCAAAAGTCTTTAGCACCTCTTCGCTTTTTAAATCATAGGCTGTGGAATCAAACTGCGAAAAGGCAAAGGTGCAACACAAAAATAAGATAAAAATAATTTTCATCAAGAAACCTTAAAGTAATCAATCATTCATTTTTGTAAAAGAAGTTGCGTATTTTAGCAAAGATTCATAAAAAATTGCCTTAAACTTAATCTTTTTTTAATGATTGATTTGGCTTTTTGCAAGGTCGATTTTTTCTTTGAGTTGTTTAAACCATTGTGCGTAGTTTTCCACCTCTTCTTTCTCGGTTTTTGTTTTGTTTTTAAAAAAATAAAGATTAGAGTATTCTTGACTAAAAATTTCATAAAGCCACTGGATTTCTAAGAATTCCTGTGGGGTAATGGAGGGATTTTGGAGAAGTTTTAAGATTTTTTCGTAGCTCGCTTGTGTTTTTTGCAGGAATTTTTGGAAATTTAATCGCTGCCTAGATTGATTAACAAGACTAAAGGCTGCACGATTGTAGGGGTTTTTTTCTAATGCAAGGGTAGCAAGATGGAGTGATTCTTGGTAGTTGCCTTTTGCAAATTCCTTTTTAGCCTTGGAGCTTAGAGAATAAGAAGGTGTGAAAAAATAACCAACACAAAGCATCACAATCGCGCCACCTATAAGATAAAAGAATTTGTTTTTCATTTTAGGATTCCATAATGTGTTGGATATGCTTTTTTGCCAAATCTAAGTCTTTATCTTCAACCCAAAAAGGCTCTTTTATAACACAAGTAATCGTGCTAAAGGGTTTTGGGATTTGGAATCTATCCCAGCTTTTAAACTCCCAAAATTTGTGGTAGCAAATTTGTGAAGAAACAATAGGTTTTTGGGATTTTTGAGAGAGCAGAACAATCCCATCAGCAACACTATGATAAGGTCCTCTTGGTCCATC
>CALVAF010000126.1 GCA_944325475.1 uncultured Helicobacter sp. | reverse complement strand
AAAAATGCAAAAAAATGCCTTTTTGTTAAGTCCCCTAAATTACAATCCTGCCCCTAAAATTAAGCAATTTCTGTATGAGGTGGGTGGTGAAGAATCCCTTTTGGCGCTTTTAGCAGAATCTTTATTGGATAAGCAAGTGATAAAAAAACAAAAATTCATTCAAGATCTTGATGTGGGGCATTTGGCTTCTGAAATAAATTTAGCAGAAGAGGAGATTTTGGAGATTAAGCGGAGTTTGGCTAGTGGGGCTAAAAATAGTTTGGTGGTTGGGAGTGATATTGCTACTCACAAAAAAGCAAGAAATATTGCAAAGATTCTTGCGTTACTTTCGCAAAGTGATTTGGTGGAAGTGGTTTTTTTAGAAGGGCAGGAAGTGTCGATTTTACCTCTTTTTGAAGAGGTTAATGCGATAGAGGAAGTGGAGAGTTTTGATGGGTTGGTGGCGTATTTGCACTATGACAAATCCATAAAAGCACCGCTTTTAGAGGCTTCAAAGCAGTTTGGGTTGGTGGGGAGAGTGAGTGATAAAGAAAGAGTTAAAGTGATTTTTGAAGATTCAAAGGAGATGGAGGTAGAGTTTTGCCAATCCCAAGAAATTAAAGGAATGGTGGGAATCTTGTGGTTACCTGTGAGGGAAAATACCTATTTTTGCTATCAAAAAATTAAGCTAGATAAGGTTGCATAAATGGAAAAAGTGAAAATCAAAATAGAGGGTTGTGAAATACTCTGTGATGAGGGTGAAAGTATTTTGAATGTGGCACGAGCTCATGATGTTTTTATCCCAGCAATCTGTTATCTTTCCTGTTGTTCGCCAACTTTAGCCTGTAAAATGTGTATGGTAGAAGTCGATGGAAAGCGAGTGTATGCCTGTAATGCTAAGGTTAAAGAGGGTATGGAAGTATTTGTGAATACCTCTGAGATTGAATCAGAGAGAGTGGCGATTATGCAGACTTATGATGTTAATCACCCCTTGCAATGTGGTGTGTGTGATAAAAGTGGGGAATGTGAGCTACAAAACTACACGCATTATGTGGGGGTAAGGGAGCAAAAATATGCGCTAAAAGATGATTATAAGGCATTGAATCATTGGGGTAAGGTCACTTATGACCCGAATTTGTGTATTGTGTGTGAGCGGTGTGTAACGGTATGTAAAGATAAAATTGGTAAGTCTTATATCAAAACAATTAAACATAATGGAGAAATGCCTGATAAAGAATACAAAGAAACTATGCCAAAAGATGCTTTTGGGGTGTGGAATAAGGCTAAAAAATCGTTGATAGGACCTAGTGGTAGTGGGGATTGTAAGGATTGTGGAGAATGTGCAAGTGTGTGTCCGGTGGGGGCTTTGGGGATTAGCCATTTTCAGTATCGTTCTAATGCATGGGAGCTAGAGAAAATCCCTAGCACTTGTGTGCATTGTGGGAATGGCTGTCCGCTAACCTATGAAGTTAAGCAAGAGGGGATAAGTGGCGGAAATAAGAAAGTTTATCGTGTGACAAGTGATTGGAATTTTGCAACTTTGTGTCCAGCTGGGCGATTGGCTTTTGAATCCAATCATCAAGAAATTCCACGAGAAATCTTAAAAGATAAAAGCGCCTTTAATGCAGCACTTGCAGCGTTTAAAGAAGCAAAAAGTATTCGTTTTGCAGGGAATATTACCAATGAGGAAGCGTTGATTTTGCAACTTTTGAAGCAAAAATATAATTACCGCTTGGTGTGTGAGGAAGTGTTTGGATTCCAAGAGTTTTTGGGGGAATTTTCTAGAGGCAGTGGAGGTTTGGGACAAGCAAGTCAAAAAGAAATCATCCAAAGCGATTTTGTAATGTGCTTTGGGGGGGCGATGAGCTATGATATGCCGGTAGTGACACATAGTATTAATAATGCGATGAAGCAAAATAAGGGTGCGACTTTAGCATATTTTCATACAATGAGGGATTGTGTAGTTAGTGGGTTTGTCAAACCTGCAAGTTTGATAGAAGCATTTTATAAGCCAGAGAGCGAGGAAGCATTTGCCATGCTTTTAGTGAGTGTTTGTATTCCAGAGATACCACAAGTCTTAGAAAGGCAGATTAAAAAATACGAAAAGAAGATTTCTAAAGAGGTGGTAAAAGAAAAGAAAAAAATTGTAAAAATTAAGGAATTGGGGGAAAATGGCGAGGTGCTTTTAGATGAGGAGGGCAAGGAGAAATTTACCCAAAAAGAGGAGATTGAGGAGGTTAGAGAAAATATTGAGATTCTAAGTAGCGAGTTAGCGGAATATTGCCTTTTAGAAGAAATTAATTGTGAGTTTAAAAAAGATAATTTAGGGCTTGATTTGGAGGCTTTGAGGACGGCGGCTTTAGGGGCTAAAAATCCAATTTTGGTTGTCGGATTTGATGTGTATCGGGCAAAAAATGCGAAGAATATTGCTAGAATCTTAGCATTAATTGAAAAGCATTCTAATTTTAAAATTCTGCTTTTGCCGCCTAGCGCAAATGCTATGGGTATCTCACTGCTTTGTGAGCTCAATAGGGAGTGTGAGGGCTACACGATAGGTTATAATGCAAAAGGGGATTTTAGAATAGGAGTAGAGAAGGATAATGCCCTTATAAT
>CALVAF010000125.1 GCA_944325475.1 uncultured Helicobacter sp. | reverse complement strand
TATTTGGAATGAAAAATTGTATTAAGAATTGTGTGGCGATTATATATTGTTTAGCACGATATTTTGGGCTTTAACTTGACTTGTTAAGATAAGAATGATATAATTTTTGCGATACAAATAAAAAAGAAAAATGTGTCTTTTTTTGCGTCAAAAGTTCTTTTTTTTGTGAAATTTTTTGCCTATTTTGCGTATTTTGCTAGATTGGATTGTTTATGAATCTTATTACTATTAAGATTCTATACTTCGCATAGTCTTTGAGTTATTCTATGAAGTCTTTAGGATTTATTTCATGCCTTTTCTTTTTTCATTACTTGTTACAAATTTGCCATTTTCTTAAGTAAAAGATATTATCTCCTATGAGTATAACTCGCTTCTTTATAAAACCCTCTGTGGTGTCATCAAGTAGATGATTTCCATAAGTGTGTTTTAGACTATGATAGAAATATATTGTTAGAGGCATTTCTTTTTCATAAGCATTAGCTCCATGACTTTTGTCTCTTCTAGCCCTATCTCTAAAATCTTGCACTTTCTTTTTTGTAAAGAAATCTCTTAGAATCTTTTTGACATAAAATTAGCCATACCTTCGCGCCACAAGTTTTCTACCTTATCTGCTTCAACAACAAAAAGCAATCCAAACCACAAGAAGTAAGTGTAAATAAAGTTACAAGGCATAAAAGGGTTAAGAGAAAGAATTTCATAGTGTGTCTTTAAATAGCAATTTATATTACTACATAAACAGATAGTTATCATTATTTTTTTAATTCTTATTAAAAAAGAGTTCTATCTCATTAAAATAGAATGTCTAGCTTTGGTATCCAAAGCGATATGTGATAGTCATATCGGTTATTATTATGTAAGATTGGAAACTGCTTCCATGCAAAATCATATTCTTCGTAATGTTTTTTTGCAGTGTTTGGAATCGCCACTTAAAAACTGCCTAAGGATTTTTCTTTGTGGATGGTTGCTTGGCAAAATTTGTAGTCAATAGAAAAGTTTCCTTTGCAAAGCTACAAATTTTGTTGTATTTGAGTGTATAAAACGCTGGATTACATTCCAAAAGATTGCAATACCGCCTACCCTCTTGCAATCTTTTCTAATATGGCATTAAAGTCTGCACTTGGACGCATGACTTTTTCTGCCTTAGAATCATCAAACTTATAATATCCCCCTAAATCCACCGCATTGCCTTGTGTATCATTAAACTCGGATCTTATGGAATCTTGCTTACTTTCTAATTCCTCAGCAATCTTTGTAAAAAACTCTGCCATGCCAGAATCTGCCTTTTGATTTGCCAAAGCCCTTGCAAAATATAGGCTCAAATAAAAATGACTTGTCCTATTATCATCTTCTTTAACCTTTCTTGAAGGAGCTTTGTTATTATCTAGCCATTTTGCAATTGCTTCATCAAGGCAGTTTGCAAGAATTTGCGCTTTAGCATTCTTGGTCTTTTGTGCAAAAAACTCCAAACTCGCCTGCAAGGCTAAAAACTCACCCAAACTATCCCAACGCAAATGATTCTCCTTCAATAATTGTTCCACTTGCTTGGGCGCACTTCCGCCTGCTCCTGTCTCAAACATCGCTCCACCATTTAGCATAGGCACGACAGAGAGCATTTTAGCACTTGTCCCAAGCTCTAAAATAGGAAATAAATCTGTCAAATAATCCCGCAATACATTCCCTGTGATAGAAATACAGTTTTTCCCTGCGCGGATACACTTTAAAGATTCCAAGCATGCTTCCCTAGGTGCTATAATATCGATATTCTTCCCCTTTTCTTTAAGGCGCTCTTGCACTAGGTCAATCATAATTTTATTGCTCGCACGTTTCACATCAAGCCAAAAAATCGCCTTATCCCCGCTGATTTCTGCTCTCTCAATCCCCAAATCAATCCAATTTGCAATCGCATCGTATTTGACTTGATTTACTCGATAAATATCGCCCTTCTCTACCTTGTGTTCTAAAAGGACATTGCCATTTTCCTCGACAACCCTAAAAATCCCCGCTTCTTTTGCCACAAAGGTTTTATCATGAGAGCCATACTCCTGCGCCTTTTTTGCCATAAGCCCTACA
This sequence comes from uncultured Helicobacter sp., assembly GCA_944325475.1. Taxonomy (GTDB): domain Bacteria; phylum Campylobacterota; class Campylobacteria; order Campylobacterales; family Helicobacteraceae; genus Helicobacter_D. The sequence continues at coordinate 919 of CALVAF010000125.1, read as the reverse complement.
TTAGAAACACTCCCAAGCACTTTGGGGTCAAGCACACCATTTTTCCTTAAATCTTCAATCACTGCCTCATAGGTAGTTGCATAAGTCTTATCGGGAATTACGGCTATACTATCGCATTCCTTGCCATCTTCATCCCATAATTTCGCACCATTTTTTAGCATAGCAGGCATCGAGGCATCAACAATCACATCGCTAGGCACATGTAGGTTTGTGATTCCTTTATCGGAATTCACCATTGAAAGCGGTGCGTTTTTTGCCAAAATTTCATTGTATTTTGCCAAAATCTCGCTCTTTTTGCTAGAAGTCTCTACTTTGCTTAAAAGTTCGGAAATTCCATTATTGGGATTTACTCCAAGTCTATCAAATTCCTCTCTAAAATTTTCAAATAATTCCTTAAAATATGCCTTCACCGCATAGCCAAAGATAATAGGGTCGCTCACTTTCATCATCGTAGCCTTTAAATGCAGAGAAAAAAGGATATTCTTGGCTTTACAAGCCGCAATTTGCTCTTCATAAAACGCACTCAAATCCGCCACACTCATAAATGTCGCATCTACAATCTCATTTTTCTCTAGTTTGAGATTGTCTTTTAGAATCTCACTGCCCTTACTACTGACAAACTCGATTCTAGCGGTGGTTGGATTTGGAATTAAAACCGCCTTTTCATTATCGAAGAAATCCCCCTTTTTCATATAAGCAACACATGTTTTAGAATCCGCACTAAAAGGCACGACTTTGTAGGGATTTTTCTTTGCATATTCCTTGACTGCTTTGGTGCTTCGCCTATCGGAATTTCCCTGACGTAACACGGGATTGACGGCGCTTCCTAACACTTTTTGGTATTTTTCTTTAATCGCTCTTTCCTCATCATTTCTAGGTTCATCAGGGAAATTTGGGACCTTAAAGCCTTTGTCTTGCA
>CALVAF010000124.1 GCA_944325475.1 uncultured Helicobacter sp. | reverse complement strand
TCAATACGATTTTATCGGTAATCCAACAGAATGCGCTCTACTTGTTTTGGGAGCAAAGATGGGATTTGATTACAAACAAATACGCAAAAGCTTTGCAATTTTGCATTCCTTCCCCTTTTCTTCACAAACTAAAAATATGACAAGCCTTGTGAAAATTAATAGTAAAATCTTCTCTCTAAGCAAAGGCAGCCCCGAAAAAATCCTAAGCCAATGTGCGATGATGCCCTGCCAAGATGTGCAAAAAATCCACAAGCAAATCCTCTATTTTCAAAGCCTTGCTTATCGCGTGATTGCCTTTGCACACAAAGAAATTACAGATATTGCAAACCTTCAAGAGAGGGAAGCACTTGAATCACAAATGGTTTTTGATGGCTTTGTTGCTATCGCTGATCCTTTACGACTGGAAGTCTATGAAGCGATTATGGATTGTAAAAAAGCTGGTATTGATGTGAAAATTCTCACCGGCGATAATCTTACTACTGCCAAAGCTATTGGGAATCAACTCCATTTGCTTGAAGGTGATTCTATCGCACTTGAAGCCAGTGAGCTAGAGGCTTTAAGCCAAAAAGAGCTGCTCAAAATCCTTCCTAAGATCAAAATTGTCGCCCGCTCTACACCCAATACCAAAATGCAAATTATTAATGCGCTCAAATCCCAAGGCAATGTCGTTGCTCTAAGTGGCGATGGAATCAACGATGCCCCCGCACTTAAAAACGCCGATGTTGGGATTGCTATGGGGATTAGCGGGACGGAGGTTTCTAAGGAGGCTAGCGATATTATCCTTTTAAATGATAGCTTTGCAACCATTATCAAAGCTATTGAATGGGGACGCGGAATCTACCAAAACTTCCAGCGATTCATTCAATTCCAACTCACCGTCAATCTATCCTCTGTCATCATCGTTCTAGCTGCAGTAATCATGGGATTTACCGCACCCTTTAGCGCCTTGCAGCTTTTGTGGGTTAATCTCATTATGGATGGACCACCTGCCCTCACTCTAGGCTTAGAACCCATTTCTAAAAACCTCTTAGCCCAAAAGCCCATAAAGCGCAATGCCAATATCCTTACAAAAAATATGGTAAATTTGATTCTTATTAATGGCATCTTCATTGCCTTTGTATGCTTATTGCAGTATTTCACAAACTTCCTAGGCGCCACTGATGAAGAAAAAGGCTCGGTGCTTTTCACGCTTTTTGTGATTTTTCAACTTTTTAATGCCTTTAATGCAAGAGAATTACACAACCAAAGCATTTTTAAAAATCTCACCAACAATCGCCTAATGCTTGGAGTATTTGTGCTGACCTTTGCCTTGCAGGTTTTGATTGTGGAATTTTGCGGGGAGGCTTTCAAAACAACACCGCTAGAGCTCATTATGTGGATTAAAATCTTGCTTGTTGGCTTTAGCGTGATTCTTGTGGGAGAAGCGATGCGTTTCTTACTCAAAAAGCTAGGATAAGTTTGCCCTAGCTTTAAGATTAGTAATTTCTGCTAAGATATTCTGCGAGATATTTTAACTCCTCATTGCTAATTTCACTCTTACGGAAAAAGGGCATGGAATGCTTACCATAGCGCACAAAAGTCTCAACCAAATCCGTTCTTTCTTCCAAAAGCGCTGGGATACCCTGCCCCTTATAAACCACTTCAAGCGCCTTAGTTCCCGGCATCCCCTCACCATGACAAGCCTGACACCATTTGCTATAAATCTGCTGCCCTTTTTTTTGATTGGCATTCAAAGTTTTGCTATTCACACTAGAAAAAGCCGCTGGAGACCTTGGATTATTGGGGATATACTCAAACACACTAATGGATTCTCCTTTGGGTAGCCACTCTGAATCTTTGCTACTAGCATTTAGCACACCAACAAATAATGCCACAAAATCAAGCATGTTCTTTTCATTTTGCTTTTCTCTTTCATTTTTTTCCTCCCTCTTTTGCGCTCAAAGAATCGCGTTTATTATTTGCAAAGCGCTCTCCCCTCAAGCTCTTAGGCCAAATCCCACCACGACCGGGTGCTAGGATTCCATTAGGATCAATACAGTCTTTAAGCCGCTCATTAAACCGCCGTAAAATGTGATTATTATAAGAATATGCCCCCATAACATCATCTTGAAAAGTCGGCGCAGCTCGATAATCCCCCCAACCATTCTCCGCAGCAACCTTAACCATTGTGCGATACATTTGACGCATTTTGAAATTATGCTCTTTGTCGGTGCGGGAATTGCTAAAGGCTAGCATAAAGCAAAAAGCACGATACATCCAGCTTCTAGGATGCGAAAAGGGCGTAATGGGTGATTCCACACCAAATTCCCTAAAAAGCTCCATATACACTTCCTGACATTTCAAAAGCTCCCTGCCATCACGCGGGATAATCGGTGAAAACCACACATGCCCATCGCTAGGCTCTTTTGCCTCACCCCTTGTGCTAATCCAAAAAATCTCCATATTTGGAATCCCAAGTGTTACTTTGTGCTTTAGCTGCTTTTTTTGCTCCAAATTTAAAGGCAGGCTAAATTCCTGCACCACAGAGATATCCACACCACTCACCACTTTAAATCGCCGCTTAATATACTCCAAATTTGCATAGCAGACTTCTTTACAGCCATATACAGAGACATCGATATTCCAATATGGAATCTTATTTTTCAACGCATAATTTTGAATCTTCTCCATATCAGGCAATCCATTTTTACTTGTAAGATAGCCTTTTAGCTCCGCATTCATCGGCTTTCCATAAGGTGGATTAAGCGGGCTAAAATATTGAGGCCATCCTACAATAAAGCTATCCTCAAGATAATTTAAAATTTCCACTGCCAAAATCAAATCCTCTCGCCTTTTCATTTTGATAGACAAAAGCATATAATGCTCCGGCTTTGGCATCATCCAAAAGCCCATTTTAGTCACGATTCCAAAATTTGATTGGCTAAATAGTCCATCAACATAAGGTCCATAGCCATATTTGTTTTCTGCAAAAGTTTTCGCCCCGGGTAGCGCCCCCATACCCGTGCGTAAAATCTCACCATTTGCCAGCACCACTTCCATACCACAATGGCTTCCAAAATGGTCACGATACATTCCATAGCTA
>CALVAF010000123.1 GCA_944325475.1 uncultured Helicobacter sp. | reverse complement strand
TTCAATAAGCTCACTACCCACAGTAATATCGGTAATCTCCACGCCCTCATTAGTGCCACAATCATCCATTACAATTTTGACATTTTGGCTTACATCAATAAGCTTTCTTGTGAGATAACCCGCATTTGCCGTTTTAAGCGCTGTATCTGCTAGACCCTTTCTTGCCCCATGTGTCGAGATAAAATACTCCAATACATTCAAGCCCTCTTTAAAATTTGAGGTAATTGGAGTTTCGATGATTGTGCCATCGGGTTTTGCCATCAAACCACGCATTGCAGAGAGCTGCCTTATCTGCCCTGCACTACCTCTAGCTCCAGAATCTACCATTATATAAATGGAGTTAAATCCAGATTTATCGCTTTTAATGAGCTTCATCATCTCATTTCCAAGCGCGTTATTAGTATCTGTCCAAACGTCAATAATCTTATTGTAACGCTCTTGCTCTGTCAAGAGACCCGCTCCAAACTGCGCTTGAATGTCTTTAACCTTTTTCTTAGCACCCTCAATCACTTTGTTTTTGTTATTTGGCACGATAATATCATCAGCAGAAATTGAAATCCCCGCTCTTGTAGCATATTTGAATCCTAGATTCTTGAGATTATCCAAGAATCCTGCAGTGATTCCCACCCCACCTTCTTTATACACATAGTCAATCAAAGTCGCAATGTCTTTTTTCTTTAAGACTTTATTCCATAAATGCATTGGCACAAAATCCGGCAGGATAGATTTCAGAATCATACGCCCAATGGTTGTATTAATAATTCTATCTTCCACATACACCCTAACTTTAGAGCTAATCTCAACCACTCCTGATTCTAATGCAATATAGATTTGCTCGATATTAGAAAAAAGCTTATGTTCACCCCTAGAACCATCTCTTTCCAAAGAGAGATAATAAAGCCCCAAAACCATATCTTGGCTAGGCACGGTAACTGCCTTACCACTTGCAGGAAGCAAGATATTCATCGAGCTTAACATCAAAAGCTTACATTCCGTGATAGCCTCTTGAGAGAGCGGCACATGCACCGCCATTTGGTCTCCATCAAAGTCGGCATTAAATGCCGCACAAACGAGAGGGTGCAGTTGGATTGCTTTACCATCAATAAGCTTAGGGTGAAAAGCCTGAATAGACTGCTTATGTAAGGTTGGCGCACGATTAAGCATTACCGGATAATCCTCAACAATCTCTTGCAAACACTCCCACACTTCATTGCTTTTGCGTTCAATCATCTTTTTAGCTTGTTTGAGTGTTGTGGCATAGCCTTTTTCCTCAAGTTTGGAAAGAATATGTGGTTTAAATAGCTCCAAAGCCATATTTTTAGGCAATCCACACTGATCCATTCGCAAATTTGGACCCACGACAATAACCGAACGTCCAGAGAAATCCACACGTTTTCCAAGTAGATTCTGGCGGAATCGCCCTTGCTTCCCTTTAATAATTTCAGAAAGTGACTTAAGCGGACGTTTATTAGCCCCCTTAACCGCATTGGCATTGCGACCATTATCAAAGAGAGCATCAACTGCTTCTTGCAACATTCTTTTTTCGTTGCGGACGATGATTTCTGGTGCATCAAGCTCGATTAATCGCTTCAATCTCTGATTGCGATTAATTACCCTGCGATACAAATCATTAACATCACTCACAGCAAACTTTCCGCCATCAAGCGCTACCAAAGGACGCAAATCTGGTGGCAACACCGGAAGCACTGTTAGCATCATCCATTCGGGGCGATTCTGACTACCAGAAACCACAAAGCTCTCCACCACTTTCAAACGCTTGATAATTGTTTTTTTCTTGGCTTCAGAATTGGTTGTCTTAATGGCTTCTTTTAACTCTGCAATCAAATCCACCAAATCAATTCCCTCTAGCAATTCCTTAACTGCCTCACCACCCATTTGCGCGACAAATCCGGTATGCTCAAATCTCTGGGATAGGTTTTGGAATTGCTCTTCATTTAACACATCATATTTTGCTACTGGCTTGGTGCCTTCATTGTCATAATATGCCTCTCCGGGTTGCTTGACGATATATGCCTCATAATACAAAACACGTTCTAAGTCTTTCATTTTGACTCCCAAAAGTGTTCCAATTCGGCTTGGCAAGGAATTCACATACCAAATATGTGCCACCGGCGTAACAAGCTCGATATGCCCCATTCTTGAGCGGCGCACTTTAGAGCTTGTCACCTCCACACCACATTTTTCACACACGATTCCTTTATAGCGCATTTTTTTGTATTTACCACAAAGGCATTCATAATCCCTAACAGGACCAAAAATCTTGGCACAAAACAAACCATCTCTCTCTGGTTTTAGTGTGCGATAATTAATTGTTTCAGGCTTTTTAACCTCTCCATAACTCCGACTGCGAATCGTCTCTGGACTTGCTAAAAGTAACTGGAAAGCATTAAAGTCACTTGGACGATTGTCTTCTTTAATCAAAATTGGCTCATCAACACCATCTTTATTTTTGGCAAACACATTCACATCTAAAGCAAGGCTTTGCAATTCTTTTGTCAAGACATAAAAAGTCTCTGGAATCTCTGATTCTTTGACCGCTTCACCTCTTGTAATAGCCTTATAAGCCTTCACGCGCCCTTCGACATCATCAGATTTAATCGTTAGCATTTCTTTTAGCGTATGGGCTGCACCATAAGCCTCCAACGCCCACACTTCCATTTCTCCAAACCTTTGACCTCCAAAGAGTGCTTTACCGCCCACTGGTTGCTGGGTTACAAGGCTATAAGGACCAGTGCTTCGTGCATGCACCTTTTCATCAACAAGATGATGGAGTTTTAACATATACATATACCCCACATTCACACGTTCCATCATTTTTTCACCGGTTCTGCCATCATAAAGCTCGGTTTTGCCATCTGAATCAACCTTTGCTAAAGCAAATAATTTTTCAAATTCCTGTGCATTGACTCCTTCAAAAACTGGCGTAGCAAACTTCACTCCCTTGCTCCAATCTCTGGCATAAGAGAGTAATTCTTCATCACTTAGGGAAGTTAGGAATTTCTTTGTTTCTTTCATTCCTGAAGTCTCTGCAATTTCTTGCATTTTTTCTTTGAGTTGGCTAATCCATTTACCCTTTTCTTCTTCAAAAACAAGCGAGATTTGCTCGCCTAGATTCTTCCCAACTAACCCCAAATGCACTTCTAAAATCTGTCCGATATTCATACGGCTAGGCACCCCAAGCGGATTAAGCACAATTTCCACTGGACGCCCATCTTTAGTATAAGGCATATCCACTTCTGGGACAATATTAGACACGATACCTTTATTTCCATGTCGCCCCGCCATTTTGTCACCTACTTTGAGTTTGCGTTTGGTTGCCACATAGATTTTAACAAGCTTCACCACCCCACTTGGCAAAATATCGTCTTTTTCGATGATAGAAAGCTTTTCTTCATGTTCCTCACTCAAATTTTTCTTTTGCTCTAAGAAATTTGCTTTGAGGGCATCATATTTGCTTTGAATCTCTTTAGAATAGCCCTTGATAATCGCCCCCATTACAAAGCGATTTACATTTTCTAAGGCTTCTTTTGGAATCACGCTACCCTTTTTGTATTCCTTATCGCCTATTTTGACATTATTGATTAACTTTTCTTTAGCAAGGATAGACCCGATTCTAAGGCTCTCCTCCCTATCAAGCATAAGCAATTTATCGTGGTGTTCTAAATCCAAGCGAGCCTTTTCTTCCTCATAAGCCACCACAGCGCGTCTGTCTTTCTCATAACCTTTTTTAGTAAAAATTTTGACATCAACAACCGTTCCTTCCAAGCTTGGCGGACAATAAAGCGATTTGTTCACAACATGCCCGGCTTTCTCCCCAAAAATCGCCCTCAATAGCCTCTCTTCTGGTGTTGGCTTCACTTCACCTTTAGGCGAGGCTTTACCCACTAAAATCATACCACCTGTAACATAAGTCCCAATTTTAACAATTCCACTTTCATCAAGGTGCGCTAACTCCTCCTCTCGAATGTTTGGAATATCTCTAGTAATCTCCTCAACTCCATGCTTTAACTCCCTAGCTTCAATCTCTTTTTCATAAATATGAATCGAAGTAAAGGCATCATTACGAATGAGCTTCTCACTCACCACAATCGCATCTTCGAAGTTATAACCATTCCATGGCATAAAAGCAACACGGATATTTTTACCTAGCGCAAGCTCACCTTGGTCCATGTTTGGACCATCAGCAATCACATCATCAGCCTTTACCACATCACCAGCTTTGACAATTGGCTTTTGTGAAAAACAAGTGTTTTGATTAGTTCTTAGATTTTTTTGCAAAGAATAATGGTCGATAAATGCCCCACTTTCATCTTCACCCAAAATATAAATATTTTTGGCATCGACTTTTTCTACTATCCCGCCACGCACTGCTTTAAGCGATTCCCAAGAATCACGCGAAACAATTTTCTCAATTCCCGTCCCAACAACTGGTGCATCAGGGCAAAGCAAAGGCACGGCTTGACGTTGCATATTAGACCCCATCAAGGCACGGTTAGCATCATCATGTTCCAAAAATGGAATCAAACTTGCCGCAACCCCAACTACCATTCTTGGGCTAAGGTCAATTAATTCAACTTTGGAAGATTCCATAAGAATGATCTCGCCATCTTTACGCACCTCAATAATATCTTCTTTAATCCTATTATCATCTGTTAGAATCGTACTTGCAGGAGCGATTACCGCACCTTCTTCTTGGGTGGCTGTGAGATAAACGATTTCATCTGTTACTTTTTTATCCACAACCTTGCGATAAGGTGCTTCAATAAATCCAAGTTCATTAACTTTGGCATAAGTGGAAAGCGTGTTAATCAAACCGATATTTTGCCCCTCTGGCGTTTCAATAGGGCAGATTCTACCATAATGCGTTGGATGCACATCACGCACTTCAAACCCTGCACGCTCTTTGACTAAACCACCCTCTCCAAGTGCGGACAAACGCCTTTTGTGTGTAACCTCACTTAATGGGTTAGTTTGGTCCATAAATTGCGAAAGTTGCCCGCCTGTGAAAAACTCTAGAATCGTGCTTGTAATCATTTTAGAATTAACTAAATCATGGGGCATTAGCTCCTCTAAACCACTGCTAAGGGTAGAGAGTTTGTCACGAATGGCTTTTTGCATTTTGACAAGTCCCATGTGCAACTCATTAGCCAAAAGCTCTCCGATAGCACGGATTCTACGATTTCCCAAGTGATCCCTATCATCGATTCTACCTTGTCCATTTTTCACATGGATAAGATAACGCACGGTCTTAATAATATCCTCATGTGTTAGAATCGTAACATAATCTGGCACAGAAATATCTAATTTGTGATTCATTTTCATACGCCCAACGCGTGTGAGATCATATCTCTCTGGGTCAAAGAATAGCTGCTGCACAAACTGCTTTGCAGCCTCCTTAGTTACTGGTTCTCCGGGTCGCATTACTTTATAAATACGAATGGTCGCTAAGTCGTTTTCGTTGTCGATTTTTTCTGTTTGCTTGAGGAGTTTTAGCGATTCTGCATCAGCAATGAAAGCATTAATGATAGAAGAATCCACCCCATTTGCCAAATCATTTGCAATCACAAACTCACTAATACCCATCTCTGTAAGCTTTTTGAGCTTAGAATCATCCATTAAAGTTAAGGTATCAAAGATAACTTCACCACTTGTTTTATCAATGATAGGCTCGGCTAAATAGCGATTAACCAAAGTTTCACTTGGGTATTCAATCATATTGATTTTTTCTTCTTTAAGCATCTTTGCTTTTTTAGCCGTCAGTCGCTTACCAGCTGCTAAAATCAGCTTGCCTTTTGAATCTTTAATATCAAAATCCACACGCCCAATAAATTCCTCAGGGTCAAAAGCGATAAAATACTTGCCTCCCTTAGCTTTAATATTCAAAAAAGGATAAAACATTTTTAAAATATCTTGTTTAGAGTATCCTAAAGCTCTAAAAAGAATGGTTACAGGAATCTTCCGTCTTTTATTAACACGAACAAAAAGTGTGTCTTTGGCATCATATTCAAAATACAGCCAAGAACCTCTATCAGGAATAATTTGCCCAGTATAAACAAGCTTATTAGAAGTGGTAGAAGATTCTTCTTCTTTAAAAATAACGCCGGGGCTTCTATGAAGCTGATTGACTACAACCCTTTCAACCCCATTAATAATAAAGCTCGTTCTCTCTGTCATTAGTGGAATCTCTCTGACAAAAATATTTTGCTCTTTAATATCCTTGATTCCTAATTTTTCGCCCGTCTTTTCATCTCTCTCCCAAAGCACTAAGCGGATTTTTATTTTTAAAGGAATAGAGTAAGTCAAACCCCTCTCCATCGCCTCTCTTACAGTATATCGTGGCTTTCCATACTCACAACCTGCGTATTCAAGGCTAATTCTATTTTGGGTATCGTGGATAGGGAAAATAGACTTAAAAACTTTTTCAATTCCAGATTCATTGTTTTCTTGCGGTTGCAAAAGAGCCTCATAACTACTTCTTTGTAATTGAAGCAAATTTGGAACGGCTATATGTTGTGGAATCTTAGTAAAATCAACTCTTAATCTATTTCCGGATTTTAAATTTACTGGCATAATCGTTACCTTTATTAATGTAGAATTTTGGAAAAAAAATAAAAAATGGAGAGGCAAAGCCCTCCTACAAAAATTACTTGATTTCGACTTTAGCACCAGCCTCTTCAAATTTTGCTTTAATAACATCAGCTTCTTCTTTTTTGACACCCTCTTTAACTGTAAATGGAGTTTTCTCAACAGCATCTTTTGCTTCTTTTAAGCCAAGACCTGTAACTTCTCTCACAACCTTAATAACATTGATTTTCTTATCACCGCTATCTGCAAGGATAATGTCAAATTCTGTTTTTTCTTCACCACCATCTGCAACGGCACCTGCAACGGCACCTGCAACAACGGTAGGTGCTGCAGAAATACCAAATTTTTCTTCAAAAGCTTTAACCAACTCTGAAAGCTCCATAACAGAAAGACTACCGATGTATTCTAAAACTTCCTCTTTTGAAATTGCCATAATTAATCTCCTTAAAGTTTATTTATATTCACTTTCTTTTTGTTTACGTAAATTATCCAGTCCTGTGGCAAAGTATCTTGCAGGTGCGGTCCAAACAGATAGCAACATACCAATAAGTTCTTCTCTTGAAGGAAGTTTTGAAACTGCTTCGATATGCTTTGCATCGACTAATACGCCTTCAAAATAACCAGACTTAACCACGAGTTTTCCGCCTACGGAATTTGAGAATCTGCAAATCACTTTTGACAAAGAAATTTGGTCATCGCTCCAAATAAAAATATTATTTTCTTTTAATTCCAAACCTTCGATATTAGAGTTTTTCAATGCAATAGAAGCTAAAGTATTTTTAATAACTTGCACTTTTGCATTTTGGGCTCTAATCTCTACTCTTAAAGCTTCCAATTCTTTAACCTTAAGTCCTTTGTAATCACAAACGGCAATCGCTTTTGAAGCTTGGAATTCAGCACTTAGATTCTCAATTAAAGCGTTCTTTTCTGCTTTTGTCATTTTAACCTCCTTTCAGACGAAAGACTTATATAGGATAATTTTTAAGCAAAGCCCCTATAGTCATTAGTCTAAGATAAAAACAAGAATAAATTATTTCATATCAATGAGTTCTTGGGTATCAAGTTTAAGCGATGGGCTCATTGTTAGCGATAAAGCTGCATTTTTAATATATTTACCTTTTGCAGTTGTTGGCTTTTGTTTGTTGATATTTTTAATTAGAGCAGTGATATTTTCTTCTAATTTTTTAGCATCAAAGCTCGCCTTTCCAACTGGCGCATGGATTATCCCTTTTTTATCAACGCGGTAATTAACCTGTCCGCTTTTGGCATTACTAACTGCCTTTGAAACTTCCATTGTTACAGTTCCAGTTTTTGGGTTTGGCATTAGCCCTTTTGGACCTAGGATTCGACCCACTTTACCAACCAAAGCCATCATATCAGGTGTTGCAATCACCATATCAAAATTGATTTCTCCACCTTTGATTTGCTCTGCTAAATCCTCATCACCGACTATATCAGCACCCGCTGCTTTAGCCTCATCTGCTTTTATTCCTTTTGCAAAAACAGCTACACGGACACTTTTACCCGTCCCATTAGGCAGCACAACAGCCCCACGAATCATTTGGTCAGCATGTCTAGGATCAACCCCCAAACTCAACGCAATCTCAACGGTTTCATCGAATTTAGCGGACGCTAAAGATTTCACTGTTGCAGAAGCGGTTGTAATATCGTATATCTTTTTACAATCTACTTTTTCTAGTAGTTTTTGCATTCTTTTAGTCATTTTTTTTGCCATTTTTTATACTCCAACACGTCTATTTAATCTACAACTTCAATGCCCATACTTCGAGCACTTCCCTCAACAATTTTAATTGCTGCTTCTTCTGAATTGGCATTCAAATCATCCATTTTTGTTTTAACAATCTCCAAAATTTGAGCTTTAGTTAGTTTTCCAACTTTATTTTTTAGCGGATTGTCAGAACCTTTTTGGATTCCTGCTTCTTTTTTAATCAAATCTGTTACAGGTGGTTTCTTGGTAACAAATGTAAAGCTTTTGTCTTGATAAACCGTGATTAACACAGGAATATTAAAATCTCCCATATCCTTTGTTTTTTCATTAAAAGCTTTGCAAAATTCCATAATATTCACACCACGTTGCCCTAGTGCTGGACCAACAGGAGGAGATGGATTTGCTTTGCCTGCAGGGATTTGAAGCTTAAGTTCGCCAATGATTTTCTTTGCCATAACTTATCCTTGTCTTTAGTAATTAAACTATTTTTTCCACTTGTGAATAAAGTATTTCAATTGGGGTACTTCTACCAAAAATAGAAACATTTAATTTGAGTTTTCGATGCTCCATATCATATTCTTCAACCGTCCCCGTAAAATTCGCAAAAGGACCTTCAATGATTCGAACAACTTCGCCTGTTTCAAAAATAACTTTTGGTTTAGGGGCTGCACGATTCTGTACTTTTTCGATAATATGATTAATGTCTGCTTCACTTAATGGAGTTGGCTTTTTTGCTTCGCCAATAAAACGACTAACTTTTGGTAAAGATTGGATTGTATGCCACAATGTTGTATCAAGATCAACTTTGATAAAAACATATCCGGGGTAAAGACTTCTCTCACTTATCTTTTTTTTGTTATTTTTGACTTCAATAATATCTTCTGTTGGAACAACAATATCTGTGATTCTCTCTTCTAAGTGGTGTTCTTTTACGAGATTTTCAATCCCACGTTTTACTGCTTGTTCGCTACCAAAATATGTTTGAATCGCATACCAATACAACGCCATAGACAAATCCTAAATAATTATAAAATACTCGAAACAAAACCACCAAGAATGAAATCAACTAATGCCAAGAATAAAGTAATTGCTGTCACTACAATAACAACAGAAATAAAAGCATTTCTCACTTGTTCTTTGGTGGGAAATATAACTTTTGATAACTCTTCTCTTGATAGTTTATAATAATTTATTAGTTTTTTAATCGCTTTGCTTGTCTCTCTTTATTACAAAATGGCAGGCCAGGAGGGACTCGAACCCCCAACACTCGGTTTTGGAGACCGACGCTCTACCATTGGAGCTACTGACCTACAAAAAACAAAAAGCCAAGAGAGGAATTCTTAGCTTTTTAATTTTACTTCTTTATGAATTGTATGTTTATTTAATCTTGGGCAGAACTTCTTTAGCTCCAGTTTTTCTGTTTGGGTTTTTGCATTTTTTACAGTGCTGTAATTAATATCACCACATTCAGAACATTTGAGTCCAATTTTTACACGATTACCTTTAGCCATTTTTTAGCCTATTCAATAATCTTTGTAACAACACCGGCACCTACAGTCCTACCGCCTTCACGGATAGCAACTCTTGTTCCCTCTTCTAGTGCAATAGGGTTGATTAATTCTACGGTGATTTTGATGTTATCGCCGGGCATTACCATTTCTACACCATCTGGTAATGCAATAGAACCTGTAATGTCTGTTGTTCTTACATAAAATTGTGGTCGGTATCCATTAAAGAATGGAGTGTGTCTTCCACCTTCCTCTTTTGAAAGAACATAAATTTCACCTTCAAATTTTTTGTGAGGAGTGATTGAAGCAGGCTTACAAAGAACCATACCTCTTTCTACTTCTTCTTTTTTAGTTCCTCTTAAAAGCACACCAACATTATCACCTGCCTCACCTTGGTCAAGCTCTTTTCTAAACATCTCGACACCCGTTACAGTTGTTTTTTGAGTTGGTCTAATTCCTACAATTTCAATTTCATCACCAACTTTTACAACACCTCTTTCGATTCTTCCTGTTACGACTGTTCCACGACCTGCAATTGAGAAAACATCTTCAATAGGCATAAGGAAAGTTTTATCAGTTTCACGAACAGGGGTTGGGATATACTCATCTACTGCTTCCATAAGCTGTAGAACTTTATCACTCCACTCACCTAAATTCCCTGTTTTTGCCTCTTCAAGTGCTTTAAGTGCAGAACCTGCAATAATAGGTGTATCATCTCCGGGAAATTCATAGCTTGATAGAAGCTCTCTAATTTCCATTTCTACTAATTCTAGTAACTCTGGATCATCAACCATATCCTGCTTATTCATAAACACTACAATGTAAGGAACACCCACTTGGCGAGATAGCAAAATATGCTCTCTTGTTTGTGGCATAGGACCATCTGCAGCCGAAACAACCAAAATCGCACCATCCATTTGTGCTGCACCTGTAATCATATTTTTAACATAGTCAGCATGCCCGGGACAATCCACGTGCGCATAATGTCTTTTTTCTGTTTCATACTCAATGTGTGAAGTTGCAATCGTAATACCACGCTCTTTTTCTTCTGGTGCGTTATCGATATTATCATAGTCTTTCATCTCTGCTAGACCTTTAGTGGATAGAACAGCAGAAATCGCGGCACTTAAAGTTGTTTTACCATGGTCAACATGCCCGATAGTTCCAATATTTACATG
>CALVAF010000122.1 GCA_944325475.1 uncultured Helicobacter sp. | reverse complement strand
TCAAAAAATAAATGACTACTTTGGTAACTTAGGGCTGTTTTGACTTCTTTAAAAGTGCGGTTTGGTTCTAAATGTTGCAATTCCTCCTTCATAGAATAGGCAAAAACTTTGGTGCTTGGGTGAATCTTCCACTCTCTTCCAAGCTTTGCACGCAATCTCGCAAGGCGTAAGATTCGCAACGGATCTTCGCAAAAAGATTTTGAAGTGTGGCGTAAAACCTTATTTTGCAAATCCTTTTTGCCATTAAAAGGATCAATAAGGGTGTTTGTTTCTAAGTCTAAGGCTAGAGCATTGATAGTCAAATCCCGCCTTTTTAAATCTTCTAGCAGTGTAACATTTTTGGTTTGGTGGCTAAAGCCATTGTAGCCTTTAGAAGTTTTTGTTTCTTTTCTGGCAAGAGCGATTTGCGTGTGGGAATCGATAAGAAAAACGGGGAAGTTTTTGCCAACTCTTGGGTAGTGTTGGAAGTCGTTTTCGCTAAAGCCAACGGCTATATAATCTTTGTCTTTAGTAGGAAGCCCTAGCAGATAATCCCTAAGGGCTCCCCCTACCAGATAGATTTTTCTAATAAAGCCCGTATTTTCCATCGATTCGTTTGTAAATCACGCGCATTTTGGAATCTTTATCATTAAAGACAAAGAATTGTTGTGAGCTGCTTTTTAGCCTCTCTAATGCGTCTTGGATGTCTAGGGGCTTGTGCAAATCCAAATCCATTGGCACAATTTCGTCTTCATCGCTAGAGGCTTTTGCTTCATTACGCAAGATTTCTGTTGCCATAATTTCTTCGCTGGGTGTGGCTTGTTTGTAATTGATTTTATCATGGTAGCGGCGTAAAATCTTGTGCATTCGCGAGAAAGCTAGGTCAGAAGCTGCATAGAGGTCTTTGTCTTTTTGGTTAATTACCACCGTGTTTGCCTTGGCGATAGATAGTGTAATATCGATAATGTAAGAGCGTTTTTTCTTCTCCTTGCCTTTTTTTTCTTGATATGAAATCACCACGCGTGTGCTTAAAATGTCAAGATTGTATTTTTCCAAGCTTTGGCTAAGTCGTAAAATATAGTCTTTGATTGAATCGGTTAATTCAAAATGCCGTGAAGTAATTGCAACATTCATAATTTCTCCTTTATTTTATTGTAGCATAAAAAATCGTTAGATGGCGTTTTGCATACTTGCCATGAGGGAATTTTTATCATAAGTGATTCCACAAGAATCCATAAAAATTTCAAAAGCAAGGATTGCTTGGTTGATTAGCATTGCTTTACCATCTTGAGTGGAAATGTGTAGATTCTTAGCAAGGCTTAAAAAAGGAGTTTGGATTCCATAGACTAAATCAAAGGCAAGTTTGGAATCTGCTAAGAGGGCTTTTAGCTTGGATTCTTCGAGAGGTAGGGAATTTTGGGTGAGTCCTGAAGGAGTGGTGTTGATGATGATGTCATAGGATTCGCATTTAGAGAAGTCTGCATAAGTGGAGCAGTTAAATCCTAGGGCAATAAAGGATTCTAGACGTTTTGGAGAGCGGTTTAGAATCGTTGTGGCAATTCCTTTTTCTTTTAAGATGCAAGCCACTGCCTTTGCCGAGCCTCCAGCTCCAAGAATGAGGGCATTTCTGAAAGAAAAGTTTTGGATACATTGGTAGAATCCAAGCGCGTCTGTGTTGTAGCCCAAAAGTTTATTTTCTTTAAAAATAAGTGTATTAACGGCTTGGATTTGTTTAGCAATTCCAAAGACTTCATCGCAATGGGTAAAGGCGACTTCTTTATAAGGAATTGTGATATTTGCACCTTTGAGATGAAGTGAGGCTAGGGTTGGGAAGTCTTGGGGATTTTCTAAATAATAACGACCATAGTAGCCTTTGATATTTAGAGCTTTGAAAGCGGAATTGTGTAAGAGGGGTGAGAGAGAATGGGTGATAGGATTTCCAATGACAGCAAACTGCATAGGCTAGATTTCTTTAAGAAATTTTCGCATCACCCAGCCGCTTTTACTGGAAGTGGGGTTGATGTCTTGAATCTTCACCCATTCCCCCGCACTCTCTAGGATTTCTACGCTATCTTGTGGTGTGAGGACTCCTAAAATCTCTGCTTGTGTGCTTGGCGCTTGACGGATATTGAGGCGGGGGGCTAGTGAAGTGAAGAATTGTGGTAGGTCAAGATTGATTTCTTCTATTTCTTGTGCAATGATTTTTTGAGGTAGGGCTTTGGTGTAAGCTTTTAAAACCCAGCCGAGCGCCTTGCTATTTTGACTGGTGCCAATTAAAAGCCATTCCTTATCGTCCTCTAAAACAATGGCTTGGATATTGGGTGTGAGTTTGCCAATAATAGCTGAAGTTGTGTTTGGTTCTTGACGGATATTGAGTGAGGCGACTTTGGAAGTTATAAGAGGTTTTGTATTTTCTGGAAATGTAGGTTGCATAGGTTGTGGAGTTGGCAATTCCGCTTTGGGTGTTTGAGGGGTTGGCGATGTGGGTTCAAAATCATTTTGTTTGGGATATTCATTTTGCATAAGCTCTACTTCAGTGAGAGGTTTTGAGGATTTTAAATCCTTTTTTTTTAAAACTTCAAAGATGGAATAATAAATTGCAAAGACTAACAAAAGCACAAAAATGGGAAGCGGATAGATTTTAAAAAAACGCTTTATGTTAGTTAGCATACTAAAAACCTCTTTTATGAAACATTTTTAAGATTATACCATAAAAGACGAATTTTAGACAAATTTTATTGTTTTACTACCCTTTGTGAGTTCGCCTAGAATATAGCCTTGCGATTCTTTTGCAATTAAATCTGCATCTTCTTGGGAGCAGACTAGAATCATTCCAACTCCCATATTAAAGGTGCGGTATTTGTCGGATTCATCAGTGTATTGGATGAGTAAATCAAAGATGGGTGGGATTTGGATTTGGTTTTCTTGGATAAGGGCATCAAGATTATTTGGAAGGCATCTTGGAAGGTTTTCTATGATTCCACCACCGGTAATGTGGGCTAGGGCTTTGATTTTGCCTTGGAGTTTTTTAAAGGTTTTGACATAGATTTTTGTGGGTGTAAGTAGGGTTTGAATAAGTGGTTTGCCTTCAAAGTTTGATTCTAAGTTGATTTTGTTTTGGCTTAGAATCTTGCGCACAAGCGAGTAGCCATTGGAGTGGATTCCGCTACTTGGAAGAGCGATTAGCACATCGCCAGCTTTGGCTTGGCTGCCTCTTTGGATAATCTCTCTCTCGCCAATTCCTACTGCAAATCCAGCAAGGTCAAAATCCTCTTTTTCATACATTCCAGGCATTTCGGCAGTTTCCCCGCCAATTAACGCACATTCTGCTTCTAGGCAACCTTGCGTGATTCCTTTGATGACTTCTAGGGCTTTGGTTTTATTAAGTTTGCCTGTGGCGTAGTAGTCAAGGAAAAAAAGGGGAGTGGCGAAGTTGCAGATGAGGTCATTGACACACATGGCTACGAGATCAATTCCTACGCTATCTAAGATTCCAAAGTCAATGGCTAAACGCAGTTTTGTCCCCACACCATCGGTGGCAGCTAGAATCACAGGCTCTTTATACCCGCTAGGGAGCGCATAAGCACCGCTAAAAGAGCCAATTCCACCTAATACATTAGCATTAAAAGTTGATTTGACAAGCCCTTTTAGGTTTTCTACTAGCGCATTGCCCTCTGCAATATCCACGCCTGAATCTTTGTAGTTTAACTTTTGCATTTGCCTTTCCCCAAAGAAAAATTAAAGAAAATAATCCTCAATGATACAAAAAAGTAACTTAAAGATTTAAATGAGATAAGGATTGATATTTTTTAAAAAATAGTCTTATAAAATTTAGATAAAATATCACCAGCTAATAGCTCTACCCCCAACCAAGGAATCTATATGAATAGCAATGAAACATTCCAAAGTCATTCGCTTACTTTTTTTAGCAGTATTGAAGAAGGTATTCAAAAAATCCAACACTTACTAGAAAAAACCCCACAAAACAACAAGCCAAGTATTACCTATGTATGTTCTAATTTCAATGACTATCTAAAAATGAAACCTTCTAATAATCTCATCAATCAAATTCTCTCTTTGCTTAAAGAAAAAAGTCAAGCTGGTATTCCTACTAAGGTGCATTCTTATTGCGAATTAAACAAAGAAACAATCCAAGAAAATATTCCAAAAACCTACTACCTATACTATAATATATGGGGTCACTATCAAAGCAGCCTCACCCCAAAAGACAAAAGCATACAAGTTTTTACCTATGAAGATAAAAAAAATTCTCTTACCTCTTTTATTACTGCCCTCAAAAAACTTGCCAAAGAAAACCATAAAGAAATTTATGGGTATGATAGAGAATTCCATGATTTAACAAGCCTTGCAGAAAATCTCCTCTTTAATCCAAAAAGAATACCCAAAATGATTTCCCTATCTAACCAAAACCACAAGGAAGAAAAACCAAAAGCTACCATCACAGCCAGTAAGCTAGAAGCAATCAATGAGCGTTTTTTTACAGCCCTAGATGAGTTTGCCAATCATCTTATTAATGAGATTAAAACATTTCAAGAAAGCCGCTACCATGAAACACAAATCAAGCCAAAAATCCCTAATGAGCTCCATCTCTCTTTTGCAAATCTCAAAAACAATCTCAAGCATTCCATTCAAGAGGGCGAGGAATTTTTCTTAAAAGAAATCATAAAGTTTTTAATCACCATTGTTGATTTTACTGATATACAAGCTACTTTTAAACATTATGCCTTACCTCTTGTCCTCTTAGAAGTAGCCAAAGTGGCTAATCATCTCTATAAATACTCTAAAGATCAATTCCTCTATCCTTACTTATTACCCTTACAGAGAATCTTAAGCAGTCAAATTGGAATGTATCTCAATCTTTATAAGACAAACTTCTATTCGCATTTTTTTATTATTAATGAAGAATATTTAGTTGATTTTTCTGGATTTAGCCTTTTTAACTCCTTAGATTTTATGGGCTATCAAAAAAACAAAGGGGTGCTTTATAAAGGTTTAGGTTTTTTGGGAATCATCAAAGATAAATCGCCATTTTTACCCTTTTTGCAAAGCTCCAATACCAAAGCACCAACCCCCTCTTTTCAAAACCATTGCATTGCAAAATTAGAAAGTGGAGCTTGCAATGATGATTTGCTTAGGATTATTGCACAAAAGTTTGAACAAAGCACTTTGCTTAACTATATAGAATACCCAAGTTTTAGCTCCTCTTTATTAGGGGAAATCCTGCAAAATAGAAACCATAAAACATTCTCTAAAAGCAACCCAATAACCAATCCTAATGCTTTTAATTACTTAGTGATTACCAATGCCCCTCCTTATGAAAGCTCTGGCTTAGAAAGTGAGATTTTAGAGCATTATTTAGATTATAAAATTCAAAGCAGGGCACAAGCTAAAGAGGTTTTTGGAAGTTATAATCCAGAATTGGATTATAGTCATTATTGCATTACTAGAAATGATAATCCTATTTTCCTCTTAAGACTTTCCCCTTTTGTGTGCTTAAAAAAAGAAGAGTATGATAGTCTAAAAGAGCTTGCTAGCCATCCATTAAGATTTTCTCATAATAGCTCCCCACAGGATTTTGAAGAGGAAGAAAAAATCAATGCTGCAATTGAGAATGCTAGAAACATTCTTGCTCATATCCATTCCTTTTTTAAACAACCAAAAGAAATCCAAGAAATCACCCAAAAAGGTGAAGAGATTTTTAAAGAGTTTATTCAAATATTGCAGAGCTTTTTAAAAAGTTTTCATAGCAATAAAGCCACAGCAACCCGCCTTGCCTACTCCAAAGAAGACTCCATTTGCTGCTACTCTCTTATTGATATAGTACTCATTGCCTTATGCTTCCAAACCCTTAAAACCCAAGCAAAAAACTATGGGATTAATTACCAGTTTAAAACACTTCCCTTTAAAAACTCCTCTTATCATGCAAAACCACAAGAAATCTACCAATCTCTTCTACTAGATAAGGAAGTTTTTATGCTAATTCCACAGCAAGTTTATTTACAAATTGATTCTAAAAACCAATCTTCTTTTAAAAGAATCTTTTTAAACCAAGAAATCAAAGAAAAACTAGCTAAAGATTCCAGCCAAGAAGAATATTTGTTAATAGAAGATTTTTTAGAAGAGGATTTTTTGGATTTACAATCTCAAGAAGAAATTGCAGAGGAAATCCAAAAAGATTTACAAGAAGATTTTGGAATGCTTAAAGTACAATCAAATGCAGAATATATTACTCAAGAAGAGTATCAAAAAATCAAAAATGATTTTGATTGTATGCTTCAAGATTCCTCACTGCAAAATGACTTCACAGAATACCACATACTCCAAAAAGTTTTTGAAGAGTTTATCTTCTCTTTAATTCCCTTTATGGAATACCCATTATTCCATCAAGAAGATATTTTACAAAAAATCCTTGTTTCTATTCTAAAACAATCCTCACTCAAAGAAATCTTAAAAGAGGAGTTAGGATTAGCCTATTTAGCAATTTTAGGAAAAAATCTCCAAACAAAGCACACCACTCAAGAAATTATGGTTAAAAAGTCTTTTCAAATCCTACTTCAAAACCAACACAGTCTAATGATGCTCCAAAGACTAAAAACACACACTAATCCACTCCAAAATAAAATAAAGGTATTCCAAAGGTATTCCAAAGACTTCCTTATTTCTTATGCCAATACCCATTACAAACACTTTTTACAAGAAGTAGGAAAAGGAATCTTTTTAGATTTTATTGACAAAAAGTGGCAAACCCACTATGAAAAGCTTAAAAAAGAATATGAAACTCTTATGTTTAGCAAATTTACTTACAAATACAATGAACCCTATGCTACACAAAGAAAGCATTTTATTACTTATCCCATGAGTGTGCAAAGCAATTTTATGTGCTTTGATTTTATGAGTTTGTTTTATGGGGGACAACTTCGCTCTGGAGGGCTTGGGCATCATCTAGGCTTTGCTTATTGGTTTGATTTACCCTATGAGAGGTTATGCAAAATGATAGTGGATAAAATCCTCTCATATCTTGTGTTAGATCACCACAGACACCAAATTAAAATACAAGATTATCTCCAATCCCTTAAAACCAAACAGCCCCTTAATACTCAAGGAATCCCTAAAGAATTAGAAACTTTTTTTATCCAAAGAGAATGGAATAATCCTAGATATTATAAATTAAGCATTGATGGTGTCACCTCTGAAAATACAACCGAAGATGCTAAAGCCCAAAAGGAACTCTATGATTTATTTAAGGGCATAGAGCAAGAGAGAGGGGATAAAACTCTTCCATCTGCTATTGATGCTTATAATGAGGCTTTAGATATTTTAGAAGATATTTTAAAAGGTCATTACCAAAATAAAAAGAATCAAGATGACACCAAAACAAGAAGGCTTTTAGAATGTTTAGAGATTATTGGGCAAAATAATATTAAGGCTATGTATGTGGGGATTAAGGAGGAGAGTGGGGGGGAAGGCAATCAAGAAAAAGAATATAATAGGCATGATGATACCCATAAAAATCAAGAGAGTGAAGAAAACAAAGAAAGACAACCTTATTTTATAGGCAGACTAGCCACTACTATTATTCGAGAGGGTGGATTATGGCTAGGATAAAGGATTAAAATGGCAGAGATATACGAAATAAGAACACCTGATGGATATTTACTTGATGTGAATAAAGAGACTCATGAAATCATCTTTAATAATATCGATAAAAGCAAAGTAGGCAGATACACTAAAAGATATTCTAAAGCTATCTTAGAAGCCCATAATATCTTAACACAAAGCCCCTACAAAGACTACCAATACATTGATTTAGACCCTAATTGTAATGCTGATTATTTGGAATTTAAAAGAATCCAAAAGCATTATTATCAAGAGCCTCTTAAAGGAGCTATTTCCCCTTGGAGTAAAAAAGAAAAAGCCTATTATGAATCTTTAAAAACTAAAAGAGAGAGATATCAATATCTTACCCTAAGGAGTGGGTTAAGAAGCACGATTATTGATATTCCCTATGAGGCTTATGCAGGAGTGGATGAAAAGGGTCAGCTTAGGAATAAAGAATATGAACACCTCTATAAAGAAGTAGAAAAAAATAGGGGTTATGCGAATTTAAGTTATGGGTTTTTACCTATGGGGGAGTGGAATTTAGCAGCTGGAATTTTAGGAGATAGGAGTGGGTTTGCAGGAGCCACAGAATTATTTAATACAGGTTTTAAAGCTAGGGCTATGCAAGCTTATTGGCTTTATATGCAATTAGGTGGGTCTTTAAGAGGTTTGCCAGATATTTATGCACAAGGCATTAAAAAACCCCTAGCATTAGGATATGGCTTAGTGCCTAATCTTAAAAAGAAACAGTTTATAGAGCTTTTTATTAAAAATCCCCCCTATGATGAATTTGGAATGCTGCCTTATTTGGATGAGCTCATTGGGGTAGATTGGGTTTTAGATTGCAATGAACATGATATTTCTTTTGATTCGCTAGGGAATGCTATAGCAGCTTTGTGTAGGGGTATTGAGGAGGGAAAACTCATGGATCCTAGAGATCCTCAATCCACTCCGCAAAGTCGTTTGTATTTTAATGAAAAATTCCATGCTTATAGACGTGGTTCTAAGATTAAATACAATTTAGATGTTTCTAATGAGTGGGATGAACACCAATTCCAAATGCATCTGATTTATCTTTATATTGATGCTAAAATAGCTGCTTTAACTCCCCCTCAAGGCTATCCTAATGCACCAAGATACATAGTACCAGAAGGTCTAGAGGAAATTTATAAAAAAGGGGTGTTTGATAGGAAAAAATGGGATCCAACAATCCCAACAATCCAAAGAAGTCATTTTCCTGAATTCTTAAGAAAAAAAATAGAAAATTATGCTAAAAAGCACAATATCAAGGATTAAAAAGGGGAATGGAAATCACCAATAAAAAGAATAGAATGTTTTTATTACTTTTACCAAAAAATAATAAAACAAATCTTATAATTACTTTAGTGATTACTCTATATGTCTTTAAGGA